>JANXWQ010000063.1 GCA_025351065.1 Chthoniobacter sp.
TCGACGGCTGCGCCGGGCTGCTCGCCGCGCTTCGGTTGCCCGCGGACGGGCGCTGTGCTTAGTTCGCCGCCCTTATGCTGCACTTCACGAAAATGAACGTGGCCGGAAATGATTTCGTCATGGTCGATAACCGCGACGGCCAGACCGCCCTCACCGGCGCGCAGATCGCCCGCCTTTGCGACCACCGCCGGGTTCTCCTTCGTGATGGCGCTTTTCATCTGCCGCCGTCATTTTCACGCCCATGCGCTTTCACGTCTTCGTCATCGGCAAGCCGAAGCTCGCTTTCGCGCGGCTCGGGGTGGAGGAGTACGCGGCGCGGCTGCGGCCGTACGTGCCGGTGGAACTGCATTTTTTGAAAGCGGGCACGCCGGACGGCGAGAGCCGCGCGCTGCTGGAGCGGTCGAAGGCGATGTTTCGCATCGTGCTCGATGAGCGGGGCGAGCAGGTGACTTCGCGCGGGCTGGCGCAGAAATTCGGCGACTGGGAAAGGCACGGGCCGCGCGACCTCGCGGTGCTCATCGGCGGGGCCGACGGCCACACCGACGCGCTGCTCCAGGCTGCCGGCTGGCGCTGGGCGCTGAGTAAACTGACGCTTCAGCACGAGATGGCGCTCGTGCTCACGCTCGAGCAGCTCTACCGCGCCTGCACGCTGCGCGCGGGGCATCCGTACCATCGGGACTGAGGGACGGTGCGGGAGGGAGGTTTTGTTTTAACGCAGAGGACGCAGAGGACGCAGAGGTGGGGGACGGAGCGCACCAATTGGCAGGTCGAATCTTCCGTCCGAAATCTCTGCGCTCTCTGCGTCTCTGCGTTAAAAGGAAAACACGGAACGCGGGGAAAAAGGCGCGGGGTCGAAAAAACCGCTTGGCGCTCCGCCGGGCGGTGTGGCATACAGCGCGGCTCTTTTCCCCGAGACCGGCGGCGGCGGCAGACAATGCCTCTCCGCCGATAAAACCGGCACCGCCGCGAGGGGCGCGAAGCTTTTCCAAAAACCACAACCCCAACCACTCATGGCTACAAAATCCAAACCCACCAAATCCACTAAGGCTCCGAAATACGTTTACACTTGGGGCAATAACAAGGCCGACGGCGACGGCTCGATGAAGCCGCTGCTCGGCGGCAAAGGCGCGAACCTCGCGGAGATGACGCGCATCGGCCTGCCGGTGCCCCCCGGCTTCACCATCACGACGGAAGTCTGCACTTATTTTTACGCAAACAAGCGGACGTATCCGGCGACTTTGCAGAGCGAGATGGAGAAGGGTGTGGCCAACATGGAGAAGATCATGGGCTACAAGTTCGGCGACGCGAAGGGCTTCCCGCTGCTCGTGGCGGTGCGCTCGGGTGCGCGCGACTCGATGCCGGGCATGATGGACACCATCCTCAACCTCGGCCTCAACGACGAGACCGTGCTGGCGCTGGTGAAGGCGACGAACAATGAGCGGTTCGCGTGGGACTGCTACCGCCGGTTCATCCAGATGTATGGCGATGTGGTGATGGGTGTGCAGAAGCGCGAAGGGGAGGATCACGATCCGTTTGAGGCGATCATCGAGCACTACAAGGACGAGAAATACGGCCAGCACGACATCGACGACTCGAAGCTCGTGGCGGGCGACTATCAGGCGCTCGTGGCGCTTTTCAAAAAGCTCGTGAAAGAGCGCACGGGCAAGGCGTTCCCGAACAATCCGTGGGATCAGTTGCGCGGCGCGGCGGGCGCGGTTTTTGGCTCGTGGATGAATGACCGGGCGATCGTGTATCGCCGCAAATACAACATCCCGCAGGAGTGGGGCACCGCCGTCAACGTGCAGGCGATGGTTTATGGCAACACCGGCGAGACTTCGGGCAGCGGCGTCGCTTTCACCCGCAATCCAGCGAACGGCGCGAATGAATTCTACGGCGAGTTTTTGATCAACGCGCAGGGCGAGGATGTCGTCGCGGGCGTGCGCACGCCGGAGCCGGTGTCGCAGCTCAAAAAGGAAATGCCGAAATCGTACGCTGAGCTGATGAAGGTCCGGCAGATTCTCGAGAAGCATTTCAAGGACGTGCAGGACGTCGAGTTCACTGTGCAGGAAGGGAAGCTCTTCATGCTCCAGACGCGCAACGGCAAGCGCACGGCGGCGGCGGCGCTGAAGTTCTCGATGGACATGTGCAAGGAGAAGCTCATCGACTGGGAAACGGCCGTGCTGCGCAACCCCGCCGACCAGCTCGACCAGCTCCTCGCGCCGATCTTCGACGTGGCGCAGGTGAAAAAGGCCAAGGCCATCGCGAGCGGTCTGCCTGCCGGCCCCGGCGCGGCTTCGGGCAAGATTTACCTCAATGCCGACCGCGCTGTCACGGCTGCGGAGAAGGGTGAGAAAGTGCTCCTCGTCCGCAACGAAACGTCGCCGGAAGATCTGCGCGGCATGATCGCCGCGGAGGGCATCCTCACGGCGAAAGGCGGCGTCTCTTCGCACGCCGCGCTCGTCGCCCGGCAGATGGGCAAGGTCTGCATCTGCGGCGCCGCCGCTTTGCAGATCGACTACAAGGCCAAGACCGTCACCACCGCCGGCCAGACCTTCCACGAAGGCGACTTCCTCTCGATCGACGGCACCTCCGGCACCGTCTATGCCGGCCAGCTCGCGACCCAGCCGAGCGAGATCATCACCGGCACGATCCACGGCGACAAAGCCGCGCAGAAGACCGAGAAATTCAAGAGCTTCAACCAGCTCATGAAGTGGTGCGCGCAGGCCACGCGCATGGATGTCCGCGCGAACGCCGACAACCCCGAGCAGACCGAAAACGCGCTCGCGTTCGGCGCGGTGGGCATCGGCCTCACCCGCACCGAGCACATGTTCTTCGAGGGCGACCGCATCGACGCCATGCGCGAGATGATCCTCGCCGACAAGACCGACGACCGCATCGCCGCGCTGAAGAAGCTGCTGCCTTACCAGCGCGCCGACTTCACCGGCATCTTCAAGGCCCTCAAGGGCTACCCGGCGACCATCCGTTTCCTCGATCCGCCGCTCCACGAATTCCTACCGCACGACCACGCCGCGCAGCAGGCGCTCTCGCAAAAGATCGGTATCCCGTCCGAGAGGATTGCCCAGCGCGTGAAAGACCTGCACGAGTTCAACCCCATGCTCGGCCACCGCGGCTGCCGCCTCGGCATCGCCTATCCCGAGATCACCGAGATGCAGGCGCGCGCCGTGTTTGAAGCCGCCGCCGATGTTGCGAAAAAGAAGATCAAGGTGAAGCCCGAGATCATGATCCCGCTCGTCGGTTTCAAAAAGGAACTCGACCTGCAAGTGGAGATCGTCCACCGCGTCGCGAAGGCCGTCATGGCGGAGAAAAAAGTGAAGTTTGACTACATGGTCGGCACCATGATCGAAGTCCCGCGCGGCGCCCTCACCGCAGACGAGATCGCGCAGACCGCGGAGTTTTTCAGCTTCGGCACGAACGACCTCACGCAGACCGCGCTCGGCATCAGCCGCGACGACATGGGCAACTTCATGATGCCTTACATCGAGAACGAGGTCTTCAAGAAGAACCCCTTCGCCACCCTCGACACCGTGGGCGTGGGACAGCTCATGCAAATGGCCGTGGTCAAAGGCCGCGCCTCGCGCCCCGGCATCAAGCTCGGCATCTGCGGCGAGCACGGCGGCGACCCGGACAGCGTGAAGTTCTGCCACAAACTCGGCCTGAACTATGTGAGCTGCTCGCCCTTCCGCGTCCCCGTCGCCCGCCTCGCCGCGGCGCAGGCGGCGATCGAGGAAAAGCGCGCGGCGAAGAAAAAGTAAGCACGCCGCTTAGCTCAAAAAACCAACGAGCCACTCCGGGAAACCGGGGCGGCTTTTTGTTTCTGTTTGCCTTCATACGGCTAGGTCGACGCTACGAGCAGGAAAGAAGATCTCAAAAAACAACTTCGGTCTCAGATGCTTTCTCTTCAGCGGTATGCCGATTTGTTCGACGCCGGTCACCAAGATGAGGCGCTAACAATGGCGGCAAAACTCCGAGTTATCTTTCACACGAAAGGCCGCTCTACAGCTCTAGTCGATCACTTGGAAATGCGAGTTCGCAGCATGTTGAGTTCTGCGAACCCTGTCGGAATTACAGCTATGATCAAAATCCAGCTTAACCTGAGCGGTAAGGGCGAAATCGTCAGTGCTCTGCCGGCGCTGAAAAATCGTTTTCATCCGGTGGATATGACAGAGTGGTGGGCAACTGAAGCGGTGCATACTGTCGATAGCAAACCGCTCACGCGAAAGATGTTGGTGCTTTCCGCAGCAGAGAAAGGCGGTGGTGTCCATTGTGACGAAGACTTGGATCCGTTTTATGCAAAGATCATGGACGGCGATTCCTTTGATTTCGGTTTGATTCCGCAAGACTTGGTACTTGCTGGAAAAAAATCGCAGGGGAACAGCGTGCAAAAAACATACACCTCGTTCTCCTACGCCAAATTTCCCACGAGGTGATATCAACAGCCGCTCACTATCAACGGCGTTGGAATCATTCAGCCCGGGGTTGCGAGGCACGAGCCACCCTTGGATCGGAGTGATCAGGCTGCCTGAGCCAGTCTCGTTTTCACGGACAGGATTGGAGATGGAGGCTGAGCTTGCCTGCATAAAGCAAACCTACCCCGCGAGAGAGCACGACTGAGGGGCAGCGCCGACGTTGGGCACGATGACGCGGAGGGCCAACTCAACGTGGGGTGAAAACAAGGCTTTTGCGCAAAGCCGCCGCACCCATGAGCGTGCCCGGGGGACAGTGCGCGGCCGGAGGGCTAGGCGACGCTGGCGAGGGCGAGGGGCGGGGCGATGGCTTGGGCGACGGCGCGGCGGAGGTCGGATTGGCTGACGGGTTTGCCGAGAATGAGGTCGATGCCGGGGGGGCAGGCGCCGAGGGCGAGCATTTCGTCACCAAAGCCGGTGAGGAGGACGACGGGGGTTTCGGGGGAGAGTTCCTTGATGGCGTGGCCGAGCTGGAGACCGTTCATGTGGGGCATGGATTGGTCGGTGATGACGAGGTCGAAGGGCTCGCGGCGGAAGATGCCGAGGGCGGCGGGGCCGTCGGCGGCGGAATGGACGGTGTGGCCGTCGCCGGTGAGGAGTTCGGTGAGGAGTTCGCAGATGATGTCCTGGTCATCGACGACGAGGATGCGCAGGGCGCAGTCGAGGCGCTGGACGGGGACGGTGTGGATGATCTTTTGCTCGTCGGTGCTGGGGAGATGGATGGTGAAGGTGGTGCCGACGCCTTTCTCGCTAGCGATCTCGATGGTGCCGCCGTGGCGCTGGATGATGCCATAGACGACGGCGAGGCCGAGGCCGGTGCCGCCTTCGCCTTTGGTGGTGAAGAAGGGTTCGAGGCAGCGGGCGCGTTCGCTTTCGGTCATGCCGGTGCCGGTGTCGGTGACGCTGAGGAGGACGCCGTTGTCCCGCTCGGCGGTGGCGACGGTGACGAGGCCGCCGCAGGGCATGGCGTCCACGGCGTTGAAGATGAGGTTGGTGAGGACTTCGCGGAGTTCGGCGGCGTTGGCGGAGACGAGGGCGGTGGCGGTGAGGTCGGTGATGACGTCGATGTGGATGCCTTCGGCCTGGCTGCGACCTTTCCAGCGGGGGGCGGTGAGGGAGACGACCTGGGTGGCGATTTCGCCAAGATCGACGGGGACGCGGATTTCGTTGTTTTCGGCGGGGCGGTAGAAGTCGCGGAGGCGGCTGACGACGTGGGTGGCGTCCTGGGCGGCGGCGATGATGTGGCTGAGGTAGGTCTGCTCACGCGGGGAGCCGTGCTGGTCGAGCCAGGGCTGGAGGAGTTCGCCGTAGCCGAGCATCATGGTGAGGGCGTTGTTGAAGTCGTGGGCCACGCCGCCGGCCATCATGCCCAAGGCGCGGAGGCGCTCCTGTTTGATGTTTTGCTCCGGGGCGGAACGGATTTCTTCCAGGGCGGCTTCGAGGCGGGCGGTGCGTTCGCGCACCTGGTCTTCGAGCATGGCGTTTTGCCGCTGCATGGCGAGGTGGAGAAAGCGGGTCTCGAGGAGGTTGCGGATGCGGAGGATGACTTCAGTGTGGTCGAGGGGCTTGGTGACAAAGTCTTTGGCGCCATTGGCCAGGGCGCGGCGCCGGGTGTCGGCGGTGATGTCGGCGGTGAGGACGAGGATGGGCAGGTAATCGTCGGCGGAGACGGCGGCTTTGAGCTGCTGCATGACGGCGAAGCCGTCGAAGTGCGGCATGTTCAGGTCCAGCAGGACGATGTCGGGCGCGAAGTCGAAATATTCCGTAACGGCCTGGCGGGAGTCGGTGATGCCGTGGACGCTAGTGCAGCCGGAGATCTCGAGGATGCGCTCGAGCAGGCGGACGTTGGAGGGCTCATCGTCAACGATGAGGATTTTGGCTTGACTGAGGTGGTCTTTGGTCATTGGCGTCGGCGTGGCGCTGGCGTTATTTGCCACTGGCGGTAGGATAAGGTGGACACTTTCTAGCTAGCAAATGGTATGCCTTTGGGGTGAACCTATCACTGTTGCCAGCGACTTTCTGATGCCTACTCAGGAGACCAAGGGGCCGTTCGTGCGCGCCATGTTCGCGGCCATCGCCGCGCGCTACGATGTTGCGAATCATTTTCTCAGTTTTGGGTTGGATTTCCTGTGGCGTCGGCGGGCGGCGCGGATCGTGCGGGCGTGGCAGCCGAAGCGCGTGCTCGATCTGGCAACGGGCAGCGGCGATCTGGCGCTGGCGCTGCGGGCGGCGTGCCCGGCGGCGTTGGTGGTCGGGGCGGATTTCTGTCTCCCGATGCTGCGGGTGGCGCAGGGCAAAGGACTCGGCCAGCTCGTGGTCGCGGACGGCATGCGGCTGCCGCTGGCCGATGGCGCGTTCGATGTGGTGACGGTGGCCTTTGGCCTGCGCAACATGGAATCCTGGCCCGCCGCGCTGGCGGAAATGGCCCGCGTCCTGCGGCCCGGCGGGCACTTGCTGGTGCTGGACTTTTCCATGCCGCCCGTGCCGCTGCGCTGGGCCTACCGCCCGTACCTGCACCACGTCCTGCCGCGGCTCGCGGCGCTGCTCACGGGGGAAAAGTCGGCCTACGATTATCTCGGGGATTCCATCGAAAAATTTCCGTGCGGCCCGGCGATGTGTGCGCTCATCGCCGGTGCGGGTTTTGCCGAGGCGAACGGCGAACGGCTCACCGGCGGCATCGTCTCGCTCTACACCGCGCGGCGAAGGTAGGGGAAGCGGCCAGCTTCCCCTGCGGCCGCCCGGCAGTTCTTAATTCGGCACCGTCGGCGCCGCGGGAACGGCAGGCGCGGCGGGTGCGGGCGGCGGCGTGGCGGGTGCCGGGGCCACGGCCGGCTTGTCGATGAGCGGCAGCTCGAAGGCGGTGAAATCGGGATGGCTCATGGCGAAGCAGCCGGTCAGCGCATCCGCACTCGCGGGGTGCAGGCCGTCCGGTGCAGCCGCGCCAGCGATGATCTTTCCACCAGTGCCGCCGCCCGTTTTGAAAGCCACGCTCACCGCCGGTTTGTCCAGCCCGTGCGCCGGTTTCACCGCCCCCAGCCAGCGCACGGCGCGCAAAGCCGCGAGCGTGTTCACGAGCGACTGCGCGTTGGTCTGGTTGACCTTGCCGTCGCCTTTGGCGAGCGCCCATTTTTTGTCCTTGTCGCGCTCCAGCGTGAGCGTCGACTGACCCTCGCGCGCCACCTCGACGCTGGTGATGTCGTCGGCCTTGTTTTTGTAAATCGCCAGTTCCTGCCACAGGAGCGGATCGGTCATGGCGAAGACGAGCATGCCCTTCGGCACGCTCACCACGAACGGCTCGTCGTCGAGTTTCGCATAGACATTCTCCTCATCGGTTTTACCAAAAAGCACGCTCACGATGGGCCGCTCGCCGGCCTTGGTCTCGGCGGTGTTTTCCGACGCGTAGGAGCTGAGCGTCACTTTCACCGCCGGCAGATCGAGCCCGTATTTCGGCAACTCCGTGGCCACGTCGGCAACGAAGCCAGCGACCTGCTGCGCGCGCAGTTCCGCGAGCAGGCGCGTCGCGGCCGCGGCGTTGATCGGCTGGTCTTTGCCGTCCACTTTGCGCACCCACGACTCGCCGCTGCGCGCGAGGACGATGCGGCCCTTGTCCGCGCCCTCGATGGTGATGCGATCCACGATGTCCGCCTCCACGCGCACGAGATTTCGGTCGCGCAAATCATTCGGCTTCGTGTCGAGCAAAGCCGCGATGGCTGCCGGCACCACGCACACCGCATCGCGCGCGGAAAATTTCACGTAGATTTTGTCCTTCTCCTTTTCCACCGCCCCGCCGATTTGCAGCACCGCGGGCTGGTCGCTGCCTTCGGTGAAAAGGGTCACGCTGCCCCGCGGCTCCTGCAGGCCAAAAGCGCTGAGGTTCGCCGCGTCGGCGGCAAAGGCGCTGACCTGCGCGTTGGCGGCCTTTGCGATGAGGTCGCCGATTTTCTGGTCATCGCCCCGCGCCTTGAGCGGCTTGGTGAGCGACCAGTGCTGATCGGCATTTTTGCCCAGTTCGATCTCCCCCGCCGCCGTCTTCACCGCGACTTTGCCGACCTGCGTGGTCACAATGCCTGTGAGCCGGTGGTCGCGAAATTCGTCCGTCTTTTTCGTGACCTGCGTTTTCAAATCATGGCCGATGACGTGAACCACGTTCGAGCCCTCCAACCGCACGTACAGCTTGCCCTCGACCGCGGCGTCTTTGCCAAAGAGCACCTCGACCGGCTTGGCCCCGCCCGCGAAAGTCACCCGCGTCTCGGCGCTGGCGAGGCCGAACTCCTTGAGTTGATCTTTGGTCGCGCCTTTCTCATCGCTCGCCAGCGCCTCGGAGCGCAGCGCCTCGGCAGTGGTGAAAAGCTGGTTCACCGCCATCGCGTCCGCATGATCCTTCAGCGGCTTTTCCATCAGCCACCCACCGTCCTTGGCCTTGTGCAGTTCGATCGTTGTCTCCGGGTTCTTGATCGTGATGGCGTCAATCTTATCGCGCTCAAACTGCACGACCCGTCCAGCGAGGTCGGCAGCCTCCTGCGATGACGGCCGGTTCTTTTCAAAGAACTGGATGTAACCGACGATGCCTAACGCAACGGCGAGCAGGATAAGGGTGTTCTTTAGTTTCATGGGCGAAAAGTGAGGCTGGTTTAACTCCGGCGCTGCGACCAGTTCAGCAGGCCAAATAGCGCCACGATGCCGGGAATAATCGCCATAACGGCGATGCCAATGCTGCGGAGTTGCTTGTCTTCGAGCTGGAGAGTCACGTTCTTCTTTTCCTTCGCCGGGATACCCATGAGTTCCTCACGGTCGAGCAGCCAGTTCAGCGCATTCACGGCGAGGTCGATGCTGACCCCTTCGGTCAGGCGGTTGGCGTTAAGGCCGAGCAGTTCGGCGTTGCCAATCACGACAAGGCGCGAGGTTTCCACCTTCACCCGATCGTCATCGACACCGCCTTTCTCTACGGCGAGAGCCAGGTGCAGCGGCCCCATGTGGTCTTTCTTCGGGTCAAAGCCTGCCTGCGTGTCGTCGCCCGTGAGGTCGGTTTGGCCCCAGAAACCATCCACTGATTCGAGCAGCGGGATTAGGTGCAGCTTGGCGGTCTGCTCCTTAGCTTTGTCGATGGCAAGCGATTGCGTGGCCCCGAGCAGGCGCTTGCTGGTGCCTTCGAGGTCTTTGGTCATCTTGGTGTGACTGTTGAGCACGACAAAGCCTGCGTCCTTGATCGTGCCTTTGGTAATCTTGGGGTTTCCGTTCTCATCCAGACCCATGAAGTTACCCAGGCCGATAACCCGGTCTTCCTGCGGCACCACGCCCTGCTCGTTCAGCCACGCAGTCAGGCGCGGGGTGCGGGCAAAGGGATTGAGCAGCACAAAAACGCGGCCCTTCCTTTCCCAGAAACCGTTGAGCAGCTTTATCTCGACCTCGGAAAGATCATACTTAGGCCCACAGATGATGAGGCTGCGCGCGTCATCAGGAATGGCGGTGACGTTTAGCAAGTTCAGCGTGGCGGCCTCGATGTTCTGGCGCTGGAGGCTTTCGGCAAACAGCTTCAAGTCCGGGCTTTTGATGTCGGGCTCGCCGTGGCCGCCCACGAGATAGACTTTGTTCGGCTTGCCCTCGGTGAGTTCCAGCAGCGCGCTGGTGATGGCTTGCTCGCCTTTGAAGGCTTTGATCCGCGGCTGGGTCTGTCCGGCCAACATGGCCACCTGGTCGGGTTGCTCGACATCCACCATGTCGCCGGCATTCACAAACTTGCTGCGGCTGTCGTAGTCGAGGATGAGGATGCTTTCGTTCGCACCAAACTTGTACTTGGTCTGGAGTTCCTGCGCGCGGGTGAGGCTGCGGTAGGGGTCAACGTATTCGGCGGTGAACTTCTTTTTCGAGGCAAACTCATATTCCCGCATCAGGGCTTGCAAGTCGGGGACGATCTCGGTCGCGCCGGAAAAGAAGATGACCGCGCGGACGGGCTTCTTGAGATGGGTCAGCAGGTTGGTGGTCTGCGAGCTGAGGGCAAATTTCTTGTCACGGGAATAGTCCCAGCGTTTGAAATGGCGGAAGCTGAGATAGTTCAGCAGCACGATAATGACGGTGACCACGACGAGCTGGATCAGGACGTTGAGCCCGATCTGGAAGCGCTGGATCGATACGGTCTTCGGAGCGGAGGAGGAGGATTCGGTAGCCATAGGGATAAGGTGCGGGCGGCTGGCTATGGGTCAGGCTTTCCACTTCCGATACTGGAAGACCTGAAGGGTGAAGAAAATGACCAGCGAGGTCATCGAGGCATACCAGACGATAACTCTGGAATCGATGATGCCCTTTGAGAAGTCCTGCATGTGCTGAATCGTGGAGACATACGAAAACAGGTCTTTGATTGCGGGTGCGGTGATGTTCATGACTTCAGGCAGAAAGCCGACGAAGAGCAGGAGGGTGATGGTGGTGAAGGAGATGGTTGCAGCGTTGATCTGATCCTTGGTCAAAGCCGAGGCCAGGCAGCCGACGGAGCTGTAAAATCCACCGATGAGCAGGAGCAGAAGGTAGGTGCCCCAGTAGGCTCCGGCGGCGTTCGCCGCGCTTTTGCCGGTGACATATTGGAAGACGGCGAAGGAGCAAAGGGTGGGAGACCAAAGGATGCAGTAGAAGACAAGGACGCCGACGAACTTGGCTAGCACGACCTGCAAGTCGGTGACGGGGGCGGTGGTGAGGGTTTCAAAAGTGCCCATGCGAAACTCTTCGGAGTAACTCCGCATGGTAATGAGCGGGAAACTCAGGATGAACGGGAACCAGAAGATCGCGGGGGCGAAGAAGGCTTCGACTATGGTGATCTCGGTCGGGAAGCCGTTCATCACGTTGATCTGCATGTAGAAGTTATACCCCGAAAGAAAGAGGAAGTAGAACAGGACGACGTAGGCGATCGGCGAGTAGAAGAAGGACTTCACCTCGCGGCCGAGGAGGGTGAGGAAGGTTTTCATGGATGAGATGGGGAAGGTGGTTGGCTGTCAGGGAGCGTCAGCCGCAAAGGTGATGGGAGTTTTTAACGCAGAGACGCCGAGGCGCAGGGATCGCAGAGGCGTGTGATTCAAGTTCTTCCGAATCTCTGCACCCTCTGCGTCTTTGCGTCTCTGCGTTGAAATAAGACCGTCGCATGCGCTTAGCTGTCCGAGTGGGTCAGCTCGACGAAGACATCCTCCAGCGTGGGGCGGCGGCGGGTGAGTTCGCGCACCTGCCAGTGGTTCGCGGTGGCGAGGCGCATGGCTTCGTCGGTGGGGTCGGCGTTGGCGTCGAGCTTGAGCTGGAAGGCGGTGTAATCGCCGTCCTTTTCCTCGGTCACGTCTTTGACGCCGGAAAGCTGGCTGAGTAGCTCGCGGCCGTTGGCCGCGCCTTTGGCTTCGAGGCGCATGCTGCCGGCGGCGCGGTGGTTTTTGAGGAGGTTTTCGGCGGTGTCGTCGGCGCGGATGGTGCCTTTGTGGATGACGATGACGCGGGAGCACATGATCTCGACCTCGGGCAGGATGTGCGTGGAAATGAGGACGGTGCGTTTGCCGCCGAGGTTCTTGATGAGTTCTCGCACCTGGCGGATTTGGTTGGGGTCGAGGCCGATGGTGGGTTCGTCGAGAATGAGCAGCTCGGGGTCGTGGACGAGCGCATCGGCGAGACCGACACGCTGGCGGTAGCCTTTGGAAAGCGCGCCGATCATGCTGCGCTCGCGGTCGCGGAGGCTGCACAGCTCGAGGGCGTCGCCGACGGCCTGCTTTACCTTGCGACCCGGCACGCCTTTGAGGCTGGCGCGGTAGCGGAGGTATTCGCCCACGCGCATATCGGTGTAGAGCGGGGTGTTTTCCGGCAGGTAGCCGAGGCGGCGGCGGGCCTCGACAGACTGCCCGAAGACATCGAAGCCCGCGATGCGCGCGGTGCCCGAGGTGGCCGGGAGGTAGCTGGTGAGGATTTTCATGGTCGTGCTTTTGCCCGCGCCGTTGGGCCCGAGGAAACCGACGACTTCACCTTTCGCGACGCTGAAGTTGAGCTGATTGATCGCGGTAAAGCCCGCGTAGCGTTTGGTCAGGTTTTCGACTTGGATCATGGGGAAATTTTACTTGGCGATGAGCTGCACGGTTTCGCTCTGGCGGAGGTTCCGGCCATTGGCGCGGCGGATGATGCCGACCGTGAAATCGACCTGCGAACCGCTGTCCACCGCCTTGAGCAGCTCTTCGATTTGCTGGACGGACGCGACTTCGTACCTGCCGACCTGCGTGATGACAAGCCCCTGCTTGAGCCCCGCCCTTTCCGCCACCCCGCGCGCATCCACGTCGGCGATGAGCACGCCCGCGCCGGGGTCGAAGCCGAGCGATTCCGCGAGCTTCGGCGTGAGGTCTTGCAGCGTGAGGCCGAAAAATTTCCGCGCCCGGACCTTCGCGTCCTCGGCTTCTTTCGCGGCCTTGGGATTGGCGGCGATCTTTTTGAAATCCGCCACGCGCTCGCGCACGATGTCGCCGGGAATGGCGAAGCCCAGGCCCTGCGTCGGCACGCCCTGCGGGGTGTAGGCCATCTTCACCGAGCTGACGCCAACGAGCTTGCCGCTGAGGTCCACGACCGGCCCGCCGCTGTTGCCGGGATTGATCGCCGCGTCGGTTTGGATGAGGCCTTTGTACTCCGCTTCGCCCAGCGCCACAGTGCGGTTTTTCGCGCTGAGGATGCCGCGGGCGACGGAGCTGCCGTAACCGAGCGGGTTGCCTAGCACGAGCACGGTTTCGCCGAGCAGATTGGGCGAAAGATCGGCGAGATTGATGAAGGGCAGCGGCTCCTTGGTGTCAATTTTGAGGAAGGCGAGATCGGCGTCCTGCGAGCCGGCGATGTATTTGGCGGTGTAGGTTTTGCCGTCGTTGGTGGTCACGGAAATCTTCAGCTCGGCGGCGCGCTCGACGACGTGCTCATTGGTGACGATGTAGCCCGCGGCATCCACGATGAAGCCCGAGCCGAGGCTCTGCACTTTTTGCGAAAGCACGCGCGGCCGGCGCATGGGGCCGCCGAAGAACTGGTTGAAAAGTTCGTCGCGCGGATCGCGCACGGTGCGCTGGATGATGCGCTCGGTGTTGATGTTCACCACGGCGGGCATGGCCTTGGCCACGGCCTGCACGGAGGGCTCGGTGGCGGGATCGGTTTGCGCGAGCACGCGGGCGGCCGCGGCGAGGAGCAGGAGGTGCGGGCGAAATTTCATCGTTTGTTTGGAGCGCGTCAGACACGCGGGACGCGGGGACGTTGAAAAAATCTCGCGGCGGGAAGCGGCGGATTTTTGCGCGGCGCGAGCGGGCGATGGCTCGGAGAGCAGCTTGGGCGCTTATTGTCCGGCGGGCGGCGTCTTGAAGATCGAGCTGCCGCCTGCACCGGGCGCGGCCGCCTTGGCCGTGGCTTTCGTTTTAGCCTCTTCGAGCAGCGTCTTCCATTGCTCGGCGTTCTTGTAGCCGCCGCTGCTGGCGAGCGCCTTGCCATGCGCGTCCGTGACCACGATGAACGGCAGCGTGTTGCCGAAAACTTCCTTGCTAAATTTCCGCATGAATTCCGCCTGCGTCTTGGCGTCGTCGGTGTTGAGATCGGCCATGACGTAGCTGTCCGCGGTCACGGGGATTTTGCCTTCCTTGATCATGGCTTTGGTCGCGTTGCAGTTGCTGCACGTCGGGCGGCCGAGGAGGATAAAGGCCATCTTCTGCTCCTTGCCGGCGGCGGTCAGCGTTTTGCGGAGGTCATCGAGCGGCGCAGGCGGCTCGGCGAAAACGGCGGACGTGAGGGCAGCGAGGGCGAGGAGAAACACGGGAGTTTTCATAGGCCGCAAAACTACGCGTCCGCGCCGGTCAAGTCGAGCCCGGTTCCGGCCCGCGCGGCGCTACGCCGGCCGATGCACGCGCGCCGCGACTTTCAGCCGCAGCGCATTGAGCGCGATGAAGCCGGTGGCGTCGTTCTGGTTGTAAGCCTTCGTCGGGTCCGCCTCCATCGTGGCGATGTCGGGGTTGTAGAGCGACAGCGGCGACTTGCGGCCGGCGGTGATGATGTTGCCCTTGTAGAGCTTGAGCCGCACGGTGCCGGTCACGTGGCGCTGCGTCTCGGTGATGAGCGCCTGCAACGCCTCGCGCTCGGGCGCGAACCAGAAGCCGTTATAGACCAGCGTCGCGTATTTCGGGATAAGCGAATCGCGCAGGTGCATGACCTCGCGATCCATCGTCAGCGACTCCACCTGCCGGTGCGCGAAGTGCAGAATCGCGCCGCCCGGCGTCTCGTACACACCGCGCGATTTCATCCCGACGAAACGGTTCTCGACGAGATCGACGCGCCCGATGCCGTGCTTGCCGCCGAGCTTGTTGAGCACGCGCATGATTTCCAAAGGCGTGAGCCGCGCGTGATTTTCCGCGTCGAATTTCGCGCCGCTGATTTTCAAATCGGCGAGCAGCCCGTCGAGTTCGTGATAGCCGACCGCGACGCAGTTGCCCTTTTCAAAAACCAGCTCGACGTGCTCCGCCTTGTCCGGCGCTTCCTCGGGCGAAACCGAGAGCACATACATCTCACGCGCCTTCTCCGCGCTGGCGTCGAACCACGGGTCTTCGAGGATGCCGGCCTCGAAGGAAATGTGCAGGAGATTGCGATCCATCGAATACGGCTTCTTCGCGCTCGCCAGGACCGGGATTTTGTTTTTCTCCGCATACGCGATCATCTCCGCGCGCCCCGGAAACTGCTCGCGAAACCGCTCCTGCCGCCACGGCGCGATGACTTCCAACTCCGGCGCGAGCGCCGCCGCCGTCAGCTCGAAACGCACCTGGTCATTCCCCTTCCCCGTCGCCCCGTGCGCCACCGCATCCGCCTTTTCCGCCCGCGCGATTTCCACCATGCGCTTGGCGATCAGCGGGCGCGCGATGGACGTGCCGAGATAGTACTGGCCTTCGTAAATCGCGTTCGCCTGGATGATCGGGAAAATGAAATCGCGCGCGAACTCCTCGCGCAAATCCTCGATGTAGCACTTGCCCGCGCCGGTGCGCAGCGCCTTGGCCTCCAGCCCGTCCAGCTCCTCCTCCTGCCCCACATCCGCGCAAAACGCGACGATCTCCGCGGCGTAGGTTTCCTTCAGCCAGGTGAGCAGCACGGAGGTGTCGAGACCTCCCGAATAAGCGACGACGATTTTCATAGGGCGCACGTTCTAGCCGCGAACCGCGCGCGATGGGAACACGGATTTTCCGCGCCACGCCGACGCCCAGCCGCTAGCGTCGCGCCATGAGCAAACTCGCCGACGGTCTCGCCAAAGCCGGCCTCGCCACGGCCGAGCGGCATCTTTTTGTCTGCCTCGGGCCGGACTGCTGCGCGGCGGAGGAGGGCGAAAAGCTGTGGGAATTCGTGAAGCAGCGCGTGCGCGAAACTGGCCTGCGCGCCATGCGGACAAAAGCGGGCTGCTTCCGCATTTGCACCGGCGGGCCGTGGCTGGTGGTCTATCCCGAAGGCGTGTGGTACGGCGCGGTCACGCCGGAGCGTTTTGAGCGCATCCTGCGCGAGCATCTGCTCGGCGGCGAGCCGGTGCATGAGTGGGTGGCAGCGCGGAATAATCTCGGCGGCGCTTAAAGATTCGCGCGCAGATCCGCAAGCCGACGCTCCAGTTCCGCGGAAGCGAGATACGTCGTCCGCACCGCCCACCACACTCGCGCGATGCCGCGCGGCGCGAGCAGTTTTGCGCGCACCCGCGCGACGATCTCCGGGCGCTCGTACGCAGCGAGAAAAGCCAGCGCGCTCGGCAACCACAGCTCGCGCGAAGTGCGCCCGACCATGTCCTGCAAAAACACGAGCAGGTCGTCGGTGTGCCGCTCGTCCGCAGGGAGCGCGGGGTCGTGCTGCACCTCGAAGTCGATCAGCCGCGCGCGATTGACCGCGCCGTCGTAGATGAAATTCCCAGCGTGCGGATCGCCGTGCGACCACGGGCCGGCAAATTCGGCGCACGTCTGCGCATGCGCGCGGCGCAGCTCGCCCGCGGCGGCGGCGAGCATCGGCAGCGTGAGCGTACCGGTGTCGAGATACTCCGTCAGGTTCACGCCCGGCACCTCCTCCGCCGCCACCGCGCGAGGGCCGTCGGCAAAGGCGCGGAAACGGTCGCCATGCAGCGCGAGGAAACTTTCCACCTCCCAACGCTGCCAGGCGGCAAGGTCGTCGAGTGCGCGCACGGGGTTGGCGACCATGCGGAAAAAACCGTTCGCGCACGCCATGATCGGGGCGGCCACGCGTCGCCGCCGTTTGATCCACATCGGACGCCCGTCGCGCATTTCGCGCGACACGGCGTTGATCTTGATGCGATCCACGAGGGATCCGGCGGCGGCGAGAAAGCGGCTCATTTTGCGTGAGCGTAGCCGCCGCCGCGAATGCTGCCAGCCCTGCTTGCAAAGCGCCGCGGGCACGCCCGCTGCTAAAGTTTCGCAAAGGGAACGGTTGCCAGCCCCGGCGGCCTCCCGCTAGTGTTTATGGAAATTTTCCGCAGCATGCGTTTCCGCGCCCTCCGTTTTTTAATCCCCGCGCTCGCCGCCCCGCTGCTGCCGGCCCGCCTCGCCGCGCAGGACGCCGTCACCCGCGTGGCTCCGGTGCCGCTCGTGCCGTTCCGCGGCGTGGCTTTTGGGCGCGATATGAATCTGCGGGAAGCGCCGCCCGCTGCACCATCCGCGCCGACCACCGCGATCGTTCGGCCGAGCGCGCCGCCCGCCGTCCTCCCGCCCGCACCCGCAGTCGCCAAAGCAGTGCCGCACAAACCCGCCGCACCCGCCGTGCCGCCGCCGCCATTTCCCCTCCGCAGCCTGCTGCCGCACCCCGAGCAGCCCGCCGCTCCCCTGCCCCCCGGCGGCCGCGACCTAGCACTCCAGCCCACCACTTTCACCCCATACGACCGCTACCTCGGCTCCGTCCGCTCGGTGATGAACAATCTCGAACCGCACGAGACCACCATGACGGCGGCAGCGCGGCTGATGAAGGCGGGCCACCGTTTCGCCTACTGCGTGTGCGACCCATACCGCGCCGATCCGCCCGCGCTCACCGAGGCGCGGCGCGCGGGCGATTGCAAATCGAAGGCGCTCTGGCTCTACGACAGCCTCGGCGACCGCAACGCGCTTTTCGTCATCGGCAAAGCCGAGAAACGCGCGCGCACCAGCCACGCCTGGGTCTATTGGCGCTTCGATGAGCGGTGGTGGATTCTCGA
The DNA here is from genome assembly GCA_025351065.1 of Chthoniobacter sp. Classification (GTDB taxonomy): domain Bacteria; phylum Verrucomicrobiota; class Verrucomicrobiia; order Chthoniobacterales; family Chthoniobacteraceae; genus Chthoniobacter. The sequence continues at coordinate 17,674 of JANXWQ010000063.1, forward strand.
TTGCACGGAGCGCGCCGACCCCATCGCTGCGGACAGCGTTTCCTCGGATCGCTACGTGCCATACTATTCGTTCACGCGCGGCGCTTCGTATCGGCACAAAGCCACGCGCCTCATGCTCACCGGCGCGATCCAGCCGAGCGCGAAGCCCGTCGCCGGCCTGCGCTGAGCGCGGCGATTGTAGGGGAAGCTGCCAGCTTCCCCCGTTCCTTTCATCGCAGCTACAGCCGCGCCTCTACGCCTCCTCGTCGATCTCAAACTGCACCCGCTCCCCGTGCCGCGCCGCCGCCGCGCTGAGCAGGTTGCGGATGGCGATGATCGTCAGCCCATGTTTGCCGATCACCTTCCCCACGTCGCTCTGCCTCATGCGGACGTGAAAAGCCGTGCGCTTGTTGCCATCGTGCTTGGTCAGCACCGCCTCATCGGGGAAGTCGATGAGCAGCGGCAAAACGAATTTGAGGAACTCCTGCATGGCGGGAAAATTGCGCGCCCGCCGCGCGAAAGGCGAGCCCTACTTCGCGGCGGTTTCCTTTTTCCGCGCCTTCTTGATGATGCTGCGCACGGTGTCGCTCGGGCGCGCGCCATTGCCGATCCAGTAGTCCGCGCGGGAGAGGTCGATGTTGGCGTTATCGCCCACTTTCTTCGGATCATAGTTGCCAATGATCTCGATGAACTTGCCATCGCGCGGGCTGCGCTGATCGGCGACGACGACTTTGTAATACGGATTGTTGAGGCTTCCCTCGCGGCGAAGACGGATGCTGACGGCCATAGTGTTTGGTTGGTGTTTGGTTGGTTCTGCTTGGTTGAAAATTGCTAGCGGCGGATGCCGAGGTTCGGCGCACCGGAGCGCGCCATCATCTTCTTCATCTTGCCCATCCCCTTCATCATCTTCCGCATCTGGCCGAAGCGCTGAAGGAGGTCGTTCACTTCGGTGACGGTAACTCCACTGCCACGGGCGATCCTCTGGCGGCGGCGGGCATTCAAAATGTCCGGGTTGGTTCGCTCGGCCAGCGTCATCGAAAGCACTATCGCTTCGACCCGCTTCATCTGTTTTTCGTCAACGGAAAAGTTTTTGACGTTACTCATGCCCGGGATCATGCCAAGGAGATTTTCCAGCGGCCCCAGCTTCTTCAGCATTTTGAACTGCGCCAGGAAATCATTCAGATCGAACGACGCCGTCCGCATTTTCTCCTCCATCCGCTTCGCCTCGTCTTCGTCGATCATCTCCGCCGCCTTCTCCACCAGCCCCACGATGTCGCCCATCCCCAGGATGCGTCCCGCCAGCCGGTCGGGATAAAACGGCTCAAACTGATCCAGCTTCTCCCCCACGCCCGCGAACTTGATCGGCCGCTGCGTCACCTCGCGCATCGACAGCGCCGCCCCGCCGCGCGCATCGCCATCCAGCTTCGTCAGCACCAGCCCGGTGATTTCCAACGCCTCGTGGAAATGCGTCGCCACACTCACCGCCTGCTGCCCCGTCGCCGCATCCGCCACCAGCAGCACCTCCTGCGGCTGGAGAAACTCCCGCAGCCCCTTGATCTCCGCGATCAGCGCCGCGTCGATTTCCTGCCGCCCCGCCGTGTCGAAAATCTGCACATTCCCCGCCTGCTCCTTCGCCCACTCCAGCGCCTGCGCCGCCACCTTTTTCACATCCGTCTCCCCCGCCTGCGGCGTGAAAACGGGCACGCCCACTTGTTTCGCGAGCTGCGCCAGTTGCTCGATCGCCGCAGGCCGGTGCAAATCGCACGCGATTAGCAGCGGCGCTTTCCCCTGCTTCTTCAGCCACGCCGCGAGCTTCGCGCTCGACGTGGTTTTGCCCGCGCCGTTCAACCCCACCATCATAATCCGCGCCGGCAGATCGAGTTTGAGCGGCGCATTGTCCCCGCCCAGCAGC
>JANXWQ010000070.1 GCA_025351065.1 Chthoniobacter sp.
CGGAGACTCCGCACCGCGCCGCGAGCGAGCCGGAGCCCGAGCGCGAAACCAGCCAGTACGCGCCGGCGCCGCCGCGCGTGGAAATCCCGGCGCTCAGCGTGCGGCCGACGCAGGAGGGCGCGGGGTGACGTTCTACCGGCGCAAGCGGCGCATGCCGCAGGTCATCATCGTGTCGCTGATCGATATTTTCGCGATCCTGCTGATCTTCGTCATCGTCACGACCACGTTCAAGAAGGCGCAGCCGCAGGTGACGATCAAACTGCCCGAGTCGAAAAGCGCCGTCGCTGCGGACAAATCCGACGAGCCCGTGGTGCTCTCGATTTCACCCGACGAGCAGCTCTTTCTCGACCAGCAACCCGTGACGCTCGCCGCGCTCAAGGACGCGCTCACGCCTTTGCTCCAGCGCACGCCGCCGCCGCCATTTGCGCTCAAGGCCGACAAGAAAGTGTCTTACGGATTTTTAGTCAGCGTGCTCGACGCCTTGCGCGATGCGGGGGTCAAGGGCAGCATGTCCGCCTTTACCGAATCGAAATAATGATCCTGGAAATCGTGCAATACGGAAACCCCGTCCTCCGTGAAAAAGGGCGGGAAGTGAAAGACGTGGACGCGAAAGTGAAGAGGCTCGCCGACGACATGCTGGAGACGATGCGCTCCGCGAACGGCGTGGGCCTCGCCGCGCAGCAGGTTGGCGTGCCGCTGCAGATGACGGTGATCGACGTGGCCGACATCGAGGACCGGCCGAGCGCCATGTTCATCGGCGACGACGAGGTGAAGATCGAAGACTACATGCCGCTCGTGCTGCTGAATCCGCAGCTCAAACTCAGCAAGGACAAGGAGGTCGGCAGCGAAGGCTGCCTCAGTTTCCCCGAGATGAGCGCCGACATTACCCGCGCTGCCGGCGTGCGGTGCAAGGCGAAGCGGCTCGACGGCACCGAGATTGAGTTCGACGCCTCCGGCCTGCTCGCCCGCGCGCTCCAGCACGAGGTCGATCATTTGCACGGCATCCTCTTCATCGACCGCATGAACGCGGCGGCGAAAGCGAGCCTCGCGGGGAAGCTCAAGCGGCTGCAGAAGGAAGTGCGGAAGTAGCGGCCGCGGGATTTTTTTCCAAACCGCCCGTCAGTACGTCTTGTAATGCACGCTCAGCGTGCGGAAGACCTGCGACGGACTTTGCGCCGCGAAATAGATCAGCTCGATGGCCGTGTTGTTCTGATTCCACTTCCAGCCCACCAGGGTCTGCATCACCTCGCCCTCGGGCTCCTTTTTTCGCGAAATGAGCTGGCCCTGACCGTAACGCTGCTCCAGCCGCCGCCGCACATCGCCCATGAAGCCATCGTATTTTGCCTCGTCCCACTCGTCCTTTTGATACTGCAGCTCGACCTCCACCAGCTCGCCGCCGACGAAATAAAAAACCGTGCGCTTCAGCCCGGCCTGCAGCAGCCCTTCCACGTCCCACGCCTCGCGGCCCTCCACATTTCGGCGTGTCATGATCTTCGCCTTGGCTCCGGTGAGCAGCCGTTCCAGGCGCTCGGCGGTTTCGCCCCAGCGGAGGTTGAAAGGCGGCTTGATCTCCTCCGCACCGCCGCGCCGGGGAGCGGCGAGGAGGAGCAGGAGAGCGGCGAGCCAGGTGAAAGTGGTGCGGGACATTGGCGGTCGGGTGCGCGTTCCAAGACGAGCGCGACCACTCCACAGCAGCGGTGGAAAATGTCAATGCGGCGCGCGTGTCATGGGACAGATAGGCCATCTCGCCCCATCAAGTCCCATGAGCCGCCCGCTTCCCAGTGCGTGGCGCGCTTGACCTCAGGCGCTCCGCGACCACGCTCATGCCATGAAAACCTTCCGGCTTTTCCTTCTCCCGTTCCTCCTGGTCGCTGCGGCGCAGGCGGAGGTCATGGAAACTGACGTGCTCGTTTTTGGTGCGACCGCGGCGGGGTGAGCGCGGCTTGCACGGCGGAGCGGCTGGCGAAAAGGGCCGTCGTCACCGAATTTGGCCGGCACGTCGGCGGGCTTACGTCGGGCGGGCTCGGGTGGACGGACATTGGCAACAAGGCGGCCATCGGCGGGTTCGCGCACGACTTTTACAAGACGCTCGGGAAGCACTACGGGCGTGAGGAAGCGTGGTGGTTTGAGCCGCACGTCGCGGAGGAGACGCTCCGCGCGCGGCTGGCGGCGGCGAAGGTGCCGGTGTATTTCGCACCAGCGGCTCGCGGGCGTGAAAAAGGACGGCGCACGGATCGTCGAGATCACCATGGAAAACGGGAATGTCTTTCGCGCGAAGACCTTCATCGACTGCTCCTACGAGGGCGACCTCATGGCAAAGGCCGGCGTGCAGTACATGGTCGGGCGCGAGGCGAATGCGCGCTTCGGCGAAACGCTCAACGGCGCGCGCGGCAGCACGCCGAAGCATCAATTCGACGTGCCCGTCGATCCGTACGTGAAGCCCGGCGACCCCGCGAGCGGCCTGCTCCCGCTCGTCATGGCCGAGCCGCTCGGCGAGCCGGGCGCGGGCGATCACTGCGTGCAGGCTTACAACTTCCGCCTCTGCCTCACGAACAATCCTGCGAACCGCACGCCGATCCTCCCGTCGAAAAACTATGACCCGAAGCGCTTCGAACTCCTCGGCCGCTACTCCGAGGCGCTCACCGCGGCGGACAAAAAGCCGACGCTCAAAACCTTCCTCAAGTTCGACATGGTCACGCCCGAGAAAACCGACATCAACAACCAAGGCGCAATCTCCACCGACTTCATCGGCGAAAACTACGCCTACCCCGACGCCGACTACGCCACCCGCGCGCGGCTCTGGCAGGCGCACGAGGACTACATCCGCGGCTTCCTCACCTTCCTCGCCACCGACCCGCGCGTGCCGGAAAACATCCGCGCCGAGATGCAGCAGTGGGGGCTGTGCAAAGACGAGTTCGCTGACACCGCCGGCTGGCCGCACGCCATGTATGTGCGCGAAGCCCGGCGCATGCTCGGCGCCTACGTGATGACCGAAAAGAACTGCCGCCACCTCGAAGTCGCCGACGACGCCGTGGGCCTCGGCGCTTACAACATGGACTCCCACAACTGCCGCCGCATCGCGCAGGACGGCGCGGCGCGCAACGAAGGCGACGTGCAGGTCGGCGTGAAGCCGTATCCCGTTTCCTACCGCTCCATCATTCCGCCCGCCGCGGAGTGCGAAAACCTGTGGGTGCCCGTCTGCCTTTCCGCCACGCACATCGCCTACGGCAGCATCCGCATGGAGCCCGTCTTCATGATCCTCGGCCAAAGCGCCGCCACCGCCGCCAGCATGGCCATCGACGACCGCGTGCCCGCGCAGAAAGTCGATTACGCCAAACTGCGCGCCCAGCTCCTCAAAGACGGCCAGGTGCTCGCATGGGCCGCCATCTCCGCCGCCCCGAAAGCCGAGCCCGCGCCAAAACTCGACGGCCTCGTCCTCGACGACGCCGACGCCGAGCGCAAAGGCGACTGGCTCCCCGGCTCGCTCACCGAGACGCGCCGCATCGGCACCGGCTACGTCCACGATGGCCACACGCACCACGGCGAATGTTCGATGCGCTGGACGCCCGACCTCGCCGAGCCCGGCGAATACGAAATCATCCTGGCAAAGGCACCGCCATCAGCCTCACCAACAAGGACACCGACAGCTACGTCATCGCCGACGGTGTGCAGTTCCTCAAGCGCTGACCTCCGCGCGCCGGCTCCGCGTCTTTCGCAGCGAGATCAAAAGATCCCGCGAGACTCGCTCGTATCTACGCCTGCACAGGTCGAACACCTATCGTAGCACTTTGAATGATACCGTTTGGAGCAGATTCCGCGCAGAAGCATTCCCGTCTTATCTTCTACAAAAGCGCACCTTTTGCAGAGGGTCTTAGTATCTTCTAGGGACATGTAACGCAAATGTTCTTCAATCGCCAGGATAGTAACTTGCCGTCCAATCCCAAACTTATCTTCAAACGCTGCCTGCGATTTTTGACGGGCAATCTTTGTTAGATCGCGAAGTGTGCGATGCGAAACAACGCGGATGGGAGTAGTGAACTCTTCACCACAATTAACTCCGCCTGCTTTACAGCTACAGACCCACGTTCCAGTTCGTGCTCTGTATTTGATGGTTGTCGATTCGCACTTTGGGCAGCCGTCGGCATCGGGAGCAATTGATGAAAGATCGATTACAATCGGATGCTCCTGCATCCAGGAATGCCACTGTGAATGTTCCCGCCGCAGTTGATAGAACATTTCAGATATAGTCCGTGGGTGCCAAGTGTGTTGTAAAACGAGCGGCGGGGTGGTCGATGCGCATTTTTCATTGGTCTCCCAGCTTCGATTTCCGCTTGTCTTTCCACTCCTTTGTGTGCCAAGGCTTTTTGAGGCTGGTAATGATAGCTAGTGCATCGCGCCAAGGAAGGTCGTTCGATACAACCTGCTTTAGCAATCCGCGTTGCTCAGTATTCGACATCTGTTGAGCGGGGGTTTTGTTCACGAGTCCCCTATTTACCAAACTTCCTCCGGCGACGCGAGTGAGATCGGGACTGCGTTCTCCTCGTTACCAAGCTCCAGCTTGGTAACGCCATTGTCCCGGAAGCTCTGCTTCGCCGGCGTGGCTATGGAAACGACGCGCAAATCAGCAATGTGCGCCGAACGAAGCGGAGCTTCGCCGACAGGTGCGTGCCGAAGCTGGAGCTTCGGCACGAGGGGCGAAAGTCCGGTGCGAGGGCCAAAGGCCCGCATCCATCCCAGCCTGGGGCAACGCCCCAGGTGCGGCCCCCGCAAAGAGCGTCAGGGCTGAAAGCCCGATTCATCGCTGCGCCACCGGGGCGGGATGGAACGGGCTTTCAGCCCTCAATCTATTCCCGCAAGAACCTGGGGCGTTGCCTCAGGCTGGGATGAGTTGCGCCGTTGGCGCACGGAACGCAGCGACTTTCTCCTCGTTACTCCTCGTTACCAAGCTCCAGCTTGGTAACGCCATTGATCCCCGAAGCTCTGCTTCGCGGGCGTGGCGAATTGGGACTGTGCGGGGATTTTCCAGCAAGGGACAGCCAAACGCGAACGGCGTGCGAATTTTACCGCAACGAAACTTTGCGCTTTTGCCGGCACGCGCTAAAGCTATAACCCTACTAAAATAATAGGAATATAAACCTTCGACCTATGAAACTCTTCCGCCTCCTCACCCTGCCGCTGGCCCTGCTCGCCGTGGCGTCCACCGGCTTTGCGCAGCAGACCGTGCTGCGCGTCGGGCATTTTCCAAACATCACCCACGCGCAGGGACTCATCGCCTCGCAGCTCTCGCGCGAGGGCAAGGGCTGGTTTGAACCGCGGCTTGGTGGCGATGTGAAGATCGAATGGTTCGTCTATAACGCCGGCCCGTCGGCGATGGAGGCGCTGGCGGCGGGCTCCATTGACCTCACCTACGTCGGCCCGAATCCGGCGCTGAATCTCTACTCACGCTCGCAGGGCGAGGAGGTGCGGATCATCGCCGGCTCGGCGAATGGCGGCGCGGCGCTGGTGGTGCAGGCGGACGGGCGGCTGAGCAAGCCGGAGGACTTTCGCGGGCGGCTCATTGGCACGCCGCAGCTCGGCAACACGCAGGACGTGGCTTGCCGCGCATGGCTGAAGAAGCAAGGCTATCGCATCACCCAGCTCGGCGGCGACGTGAAGGTGCTGCCGACGGCGAACCCGGATCAGCTCGCGCTTTTCACCGCCGGCCAGCTCGACGGCGTGTGGACGGTGGAGCCGTGGGTTTCGCGGCTGGAACTGGAGGCGAAGGGCAAAGTTTTTATGGAGCAAAAGGACTCGATTACCACAGTGCTCGTCGCCAGCGCCAAACTGCTCGCGGAGAAGCGCGAGCTGGTGAAAAAATTTGCCGCCGCGCACGCGGAACTGACCGATTGGATCAACAAAAATCCCGACGAGGCGAAGAAGCTCGCCAACGCGGCGCTGAAGGAAATCACCAAGCGCGAGATGCCCGCGGAGTTGATCGGCAAGGCCTGGCCGCGGCTCACATTCACCGCCGAAATCAAGCGCGAAGACCTCGCCGCAGCGGTCGCCGAAGCGCAGAGCGTGGGCTTTCTCAAAGGTGCGCCGGACCTCGCGCGGCTGGTGGAGATTCCGAAGTAATCCAGTGGACAAATTTGAGGCTTGTCCCGCGCTGCCGGGGCTGCGAACGCTTTCCGCCCCGCATGAAAAACGTGACGCCAACGCGATGAGAAAGCTCGAAGAGCTGGAAGTCATCAAGCCCGTGAAGCTGTCGATCGACGGAGTGTCGAAGACGTTTCACGAGGGCGTGGTCGTGACCCATGCGCTCGACAATGTGAGCCTGAGCGTGGATGAGGGCGAGTTCGTCTGCCTCGTCGGCCCGAGCGGCTGCGGGAAATCGACGCTGCTAGCGATGATCGCGGGGCTCGAATTTCCCGACCAGGGCTCGATCATGTCCGACGGGCGGATGGTCACGGAACCGGGGCGCGACCGCATGGTGATGTTCCAGGAATCGGCGCTCTTCCCGTGGCTCGACGTGCTGGGCAACGTGATGTTTGGCCTCAAGCTGAAGCCGAACCTGACGACGAAGGAGTGCCGCGAAGTGGCCCGCTTTTACCTCCAGCTTGTGGGTCTGGAAAAGTACACGCGATCCAATATCCACGAGCTTTCCGGCGGCATGCGGCAGCGCGTGGCGCTGGCCCGCTCGCTCGCGCCGAACCCGCGCGTGCTGCTCATGGACGAGCCTTTTGCCGCGCTCGATGCGATGACCCGCGAGCAGCTCTACGGCGACCTCCAGCAGATCTGGGCGGCGCGGAAAAAGACCATCGTTTTTGTGACGCACAATGTCCGCGAAGCCGCGTGCCTCGGGGATCGCGTCGTCCTTTTCTCGCCGCATCCGGGCCGCATCCGCGAGCAGTTCATGATCGACCTGCCGCGGCCGCGCGACATCAACAGCCCCGGCTTGGCGGCCCACGCCACGGAGATCACCAAAGCGCTGAAATCGCATCAGTCGGCAAGTGACGAAGTTGCCGAATAACCCATGAAACGCTTTTTCAAGGCGGTGCTGTTTTTCGTGGCGTTGCTCGCCATCTGGCATTTCGGGCGAAACTACATGGTGGGCGCAAAGCGCTGGTCCCCGGTGCTCGTGCCGTCGCCCGCACAAGTCGGCCAATTTCTGCTGAATGCGAGCGGCGCGACGGGCCTGCTGGAAAAACACGGCCTCGCCAACAAACTGGGGCTGATTCTGGATGAATCGACCAGCGGCGTTTTGCTCGATGCGGTGTGGGTCACGGTGAAGCGGCTGCTGCTCGGTTACTTCATCGGCGTGGTGCTGGGCGTGCCGCTCGGGCTGGTGACGGCGCGTTTCAAATGGGCGGGCGACACCATCGGCGTGCTCGGGCTCGGCTTGCAAACGCTGCCGAGCGTGTGCTGGGTGCCGCTGGCGCTGCTGTGGTTTGGGCAGACGGAGGCGGCGATGCAGTTCGTGGTCATCATGGGCACGCTCTGGTCGGTGCAAATCTCGACCGACAATGGCGTGCGCAACGTGCCGCCCATCTACCAGCGCGCCGCGCAGACCATGGGCTCCCGCGGGCTGCACACCTGGGTGAAAGTGAACCTGCCGGCGTCGCTGCCGTTCATCGTCAGCGGGGTGAAGCAGGGCTGGGCGTTCGCGTGGCGCTCGCTCATGGCGGCGGAGATTTTCGTCACGGTGCTGACCGGCTACGGCCTCGGCTTTCTGCTGCACAACGGGCGCGAACTCGGCGCGATGGATCAGGTGGTGGGCATCATGCTGGTCATCGTGGTCATCGGGTTGCTCGCGGACAAAATCCTGTTTTCGCCGTGGGAGCGCTTCATCCAGCGGCGGTGGGGGACGGTGAAATCGTAGCGCGCCGCCGTGGCAGCGCGGGCGGGTTGCCCGCGGCGGGGCGCTGCGCTTAGTTCGCGGCCCTTATGCTGCACTTCACGAAAATGAACGGGGCCGGAAATGATTTCGTCATGGTCGATAATCGCGACGGAAAAACCGCCCTCACCGGCGCGCAAATCGCCCGGCTTTGCGACCGCCACCGCGGCGTCGGGGCCGACGGCCTGCTCGCCGTGGAGCCCGCGCAAAACGGCGCGGATTTCCGCATGCGCTACTACAACGCCGACGGCGGCGAGGCCGAGATGTGCGGCAACGGCGCGCGCTGCTTCGCCCGCTTTGCGCAAAAGGTCAGCGGCCAGCGCGGCGACCTTTCGTTTGAAACGCTGGCCGGCGTCATCACCGCGAAATTTCTCGGCGACCTCGTGGAAATCCAGATGAGCGCGCCGCACTCGCTCCGCCTCGACGACCGGCTGCACGTCGGCGGCGAAGTGCTCCACGTCCACTCGCTCAACACTGGCGTCCCGCACGCCGTCGTCTTCGTGGACGACCTCGAAAACACCGACATCCGCCATCTCGGCCGCGCCCTCCGCTACCACGCGCACTTTGCCCCCAAAGGCACGAACGCGAACTTCGTCCAGCAGCGCGCCGCGGACACCATCGCCATCCGCACCTACGAGCGCGGCGTCGAGGACGAGACGCTGGCCTGCGGCACCGGCATGGTCGCGAGCGCGCTGATTTTCCACGAGCGCACCGGCGCGGCCTCGCCCGTGCAGGTGCAGGTGCGCGGCGGCGAGACGCTGCGCATCGGCTTCGCGAAAACGGCGGACGGCTACGCGCAGGTCACGCTCACCGGCCCGGCGGATTTCGTCTTCGACGGCACCACCGCCGCTTAGGGCACGCGCGACAGCTCGTACTTGTGCGGCACGGGCTGGTTGGCTTTGTAAATTTCGTCCTCCAGCGCGCGGGCTTTGGCGAGCAGTTCGGCGACCTTGGCCTTCTGCGCGGTGTAATAGGTTTCAAAGTCGGCCTTCTTCGCGTCGAGGTCGGGCGCGTTGGCTTTCTCGGCTTTTTCGAGGTCGTGGCGCTTGCCTTTTAGATTGCCGTATTCGTTGCGGATGGGGCCGTAGGCGGTGTCGTTGCGCTGCTTGTTGAGCATGGCGACTTTGAGCGCCTGCTGGTACTCGGGGGTCTTGTCGTTTTCCTCGAGCTCGACGCCGTAGGCGAGCTGCCCGGCGGTGTAGGTGCCCACGGGCTGCCCGTCGATGGTGAGCTGCCACTGGCCGGCCTTGAGTCCGCGGGCGCTGATCTTTTCGTTGCTCAGTTTGTGGCCGGCGGAGGTGAGCTTGTAGCCCTGCGCGGCGTCGGGCGGGAGCACCCACGGGAGGCGTCCGGCGGTGAAGGTGAAGGCGATTTTTTCGCCCGCGGTGAAGCCCTCGATCACGCCGCCATTCGCATTGGCCGCGAGCGCGCCGTCTTTCTCCTCGATGACGATGGCCGACACGCTGCTCTTCGGCGCGACGTCATTGAGCACGGCCACGGCCATGACGCACTGGCCCGCCGCGCCGGGATGCACGCCGTCGCCGATCATGGTGAAAGCCGCGTCCTTTTTGCGCTCGGCGAGGGTCAGGTCGTTGAGCGGCGTCCACATGTTCACGTAGCCGAGGCCGCGCTGCTCGGCCTGGTCGCGCAGCCATGCGCCGTAGAAGGCGAGCACGCCGTTGTAGAGCGAGTTGCGCGGCTCGGCGTTGTCGTTGTGGGCGCGCTTCGCCCGCGCGTCGAACATCGTCGGCGTCATCGGGATGGCGGTCGCGCCGAGGGCGGCGATTTTTTCCAAAATCGTGGTCATGCCCGCGGAGTAGGTGTCGAAGGTCGGCTGATCGAAGCCCCGGTAGCCGCCGTCGTTCATGCCGAGGAGGATGCTGACGTACTTCGGCTTGTACACGGCCACGTCCTCGTCAAAGCGCGTGATGGCGTCGCTCGCCCGGTCGCCGCCGACGCCTGCATTGTGAAAGTGGATGCGCACCTTCGGGTAGCGCGTGTAGAAAAAGTCCTCCACGTACTGCGTGTAGAGACACTGGTGGGTGATCGAGTCGCCGAGGAAGACGAAGGTGTCGCCGTCCTTGAGATCGAGGTGATCGAGCACGGTGGCGAAAACGGGCGCGGGCGGCGCGGCGGGCTTGTCCTGGGCCAAGGCGGCGCTGGTGGTGAGGGCGAACGGGAGGAGGAGATGGCGGAGTTTCATGGGTGGAGTGTGAACCGGCGGAGGGTGCGGGCCTTTGGAAAAAAGCGAGGGAAATTGCGGTGCGCGGTTCGTGAAAAATGCGCTGCCCATTCGGCCTCGCCGGGCTAGCGTGCGGCGCATGGAAACGCCCCCGCCCTCACCCGATGCCAAGCCGCCACTGGGCCGCACATTTTACCTCTGGCTCTGCGCGCCCGTCCTCAGCATGGCCGTGGCGACGGCGGCCTCAGCCGCGGGCGCGCGCAACGGCGACCTCGAAGGCTTCGGCATGGTGCTTTCGCTGCTCTCGCTGCTCGCCATGATCGCCTGCTCGGTGGTTTGTTCCGTGATGGTCGGCAAACGCAAAGGCGGCGGGCTCGGGGTGCTGACCTTCATCGGCATCCAGGTCATCTACGTCTCCGTCGCCTGCGCGGGGTGTGCGTCGATGGTTTACAAGATGGATTTCCGATAATGAGTTGGAATAAGCCGCAGAAGCTTTGGCAGTGGTTGTTACTGCTCACGCCTGCCTTGGATCTCATGTTTATTCCCTTCGTGGCTGACCGGTGGGGTTCATATCTTTTTCACCACGACGAAATCCCCGGACTCGGCTTGGAATTGTTGAATCTGCCCGTAGCCCTTGCGCTCTCAATGGTTCTTGGCGTGTGGCTGGCATGGCCTTGTCCACGATGGCCTGATCGTGTCGGAACTGGTTTGAGCTATGGGTTCGCGATTGCGCTAGTCAACGGTACCATTGCCTTTGCGGGCTGCGCATCCGGTTTAATACCCGTCTAGCCTCCATGAATTTCCCCGTCTTCACCGAAACCCTCCTCAAACGCACCAAGTCGCGGTGCATGGTTTGCCACGCGGAGTGTCCGGCGGAGGTTTGGAAAATCGGTGACGCGAAGAAGCAGCGTGTCTTTCTCCGCCGGAAATGCGCGGAGCATGGCGAGGCGGAGGTGTGCCTCGCGTCGGATGCGCGATTCTACTGGCTCGCGCAGGGCGATCCGCAGAATGCGTGCTGCGGGGGCAATGCCTGTTCGGCGGGCGATGGCGTGGTGCGCGGGACGCTGGGGAGGAATGTGGAGGGGGCCAAAGACGAAAGGCTAAAGACTAAAGGGGAGGCGGATGATGGCGGTGCTTCGGCTTTAGGCTTTGGTCTTTCGTCTTTTGAAAAGCTTTCCACCTGCCTCGCGCTGATCGAGATCGTGAATTCGTGCAACCTCGCGTGTCCGACGTGCTTTGCGGATTCGCCGCGGAGCACGGCGGTCGATGCGGTGCCGCTGGCGGATTTGCAGCGGCGCATCCAGGGCGTGATCGACCGCAAGGGCGGCATCGAAATTCTCCAGCTCTCGGGCGGCG
>JANXWQ010000081.1 GCA_025351065.1 Chthoniobacter sp.
TCTGCGACGGCGCGATGCGCGGCGGGAGGACGAGGCCGTCGTCGTCCGCGTGCGCCATGATGAGCGTGCCGATGAGCCGCGTGCTCACGCCCCAGCTCGTCGTCCAGGCGTGCTCCTCCTTGCCCTCGCGCGACTGGAATTTGATGCCGCTGGCGTGCGCGAAATTCTGCCCGAGGAAGTGCGACGTGCCCGCCTGGATGGCCTTGCGATCCTGCACCATGGCCTCGATGCACAGCGTCTTCACCGCGCCGGGGAAACGCTCGGCCTCGCTTTTTTCGCCGGTGAAAACCGGCAGCGCCAGCCACTCGCGCGCAAACTTTTCATACACGCCCAAAATCAAATCCGTCTCGGCGAGCGCCTCCGCGGCGGTCTCGTGCGCGGTGTGCCCTTCCTGCCACAGGAATTCCGCGGTGCGCAGGAAAAGGCGCGGGCGCATTTCCCAGCGGACCACGTTGGCCCATTGGTTGATGAGGATCGGCAGGTCGCGCCACGACTGCACCCACTTCGCGTAGCTCGCGCCGATGATCGTCTCGCTCGTCGGCCGCACGACCAGCGGCTCGGTCAGCGCGCTCGCGGGTGCGGGTCGCATTTTTCCATCCGCGCCGACCTCCAGCCGGTGATGCGTCACGACCGCGCATTCCTTCGCAAAGCCCTCAACGTGCTGCGCTTCCTTCGCGAGATAGCTCAGCGGGATGAACAGCGGAAAATAAGCGTTCTTGTGGCCCGTGGCCTTGAACATCGCATCCAGTGACCGCTGCATATTTTCCCAGATGCCGTAGCCCCAAGGCTTGATCACCATGCAGCCGCGCACGTCGGAATTTTCCGCCAGATCCGCCGCGCGGACGACCTGCTGATACCACTCGGGAAAATCCTGCGCGCGGGTCGGCGTGATGGCGGTCTTGTCTGGTTGAGGCTGGCTCATGGCGTTGGAAAAAGGGCTGCGAAGCTAGTCGCCGGGCGCACGCTCGGCAAGTGGACGCTACAGCCGACTGAGAAAATCCGAGAAGAACTCCACCCCTTTCTCCAAGTCCGCAACCGCGATGAACTCATCCCGCGTGTGCGCCTGCGCGATGCTGCCGGGGCCGAGGGCCACGGCGGGCATGCCGCGCTCGGCGAAAAAGCAGGCGTCGCAAAACCACGGTGCGCCCACGGGCTGCGCGCCGCACTCGCCGAGCCGGGCGATGAGTGGGTGCGAGGGGTCGGTCAGGAGCGGCGGCGCGGGGGAAAGGTCGAGCGCGAGGTCGGGGCAGACGGCGCGGAGTCGGGCGGCGAGTTTTTCCGCAAAGTCCGGCGTGAACTGCGCGGGGACGAAGCGCAGGTCCACGCTGGCCTCGCAGGCGTCGGGGATGATGTTCGTCTTCGATCCGCCGCGGATCGTGCCGATGCTGATCGTCGGCGAACCGAGCACGGGGTCGTGGATCGCGGCGAATTCCCGCGCCAGTTCGCCGCCGATGAAGTCGAGCACGCGGAGCATTTTCGCGATGGCGTTTTCGCCAAGTTCCGGGCGCGAGGCGTGGCCGGCTTTGCCGCTCGTGCGGAGCTGGAGAAAGGCGCTGCCTTTGTGCGTGTGGACGACCTGCAAATCCGTGGGCTCGGCGGCGATGACAAAGTCGAACCGCTCCTCGCGGGCGAGCGCCTTCGAGCCGTGCTGGCCGGCCTCTTCGCTGGCGAGGCCGGCAAACCAAATCTCGTGGCCGAGCGTGGGCAGGCGGTCGCGCATTTCACGGAGCGCCCAGAGCATCGCGGTCATCGGGCCTTTGGTGTCGCTCGCGCCGCGACCCCAGATTTTTCCGTCGCGCAGTTCGGCGGCGAAAGGCGGGATCGTCATGCCGAGCACGCTCACGGTGTCGGTGTGCGGAGCGAGGAGCAGGCGCGGTTTTCCCGTACGGTCGCTGGGGAAGCGCGCGACCACATTGGGCCGGCCCGGCAGCACTTCGCGCAGCTCCACCTGCGCGCCGAGGCCGCGCAGAAAGTCCGCCAGCCACGCCGCGATCCGCGCCTCGCCCGTGCCGTCCGTGCCGGGATCGCCTTCGGGATTCACGCTCGGGATGCGGATGAGCGCCTGGAGCAGTTCGACGGCGTTTTGCGGTTCGGTCATACGGTGGCGACGCTCGCAGGTCCGCCGCGCAAGACGAGTGCGTTTTGGAGCGGCCGGCGGGCGGCTGGTGGCTGTAGGGGAAGCTGGCAGCTTCCCCTACAGCTACTGCGACAGCCACCCACGGGAATTTTTCACACCGCCCCACCCACTGCCGCGAGGTTCTTTTCCTCGAATTCCTTGCACCAGCCTTTGATCTCAGTGTCGTTGAAAATCTTGCCGAGGACGCGCCGGAGCAGGCCCTTGAGGTTGGCGTTGTCCACGTCCCGGAGGCTGCGGATGGCTTCTTCCTTGTAGCTTTCAAGCAGCGTGCGACAGCGTTCGTCGGCGTGTAGCGTGAGGTAGAGCGCCTCGGTTTCGGCGGGCGAGGCGGTGGAAAGGCGGCGCCACTGGGCTTCGAGCGCGAGCTTCTGCCCGGCGCGGGTTTCAGCGAGGGCTTTGTCGGCTCCATTGGCTTCGAGCGCGGCGCGTTCGTAGGCGGTGGCGAGGAGCAGGCTCGGGCGCTGGCCGGCGATGTCATTGGTCTCGCCGCCCGCGCCGAGGTCGCTGAGGTCGTCGCGGATTTGGTAGGCGATGCCGAGCGCTTCGCTGTAGGCGGCGAGCACGTCTTCGTTTTCCTCAAACTGCCCGGCGTAGATCGCGCCGAGGTGGAGCGCGACGGAAAAGGCGGGCGCGGTTTTTTTGCGGAAGATGTCGATGACTTCGAGCGAGCTGAGCGGCTGCGGATGGCGGGCCCAGACGAGTTCCGCGCCCTGACCGCGGCAGAGTTCGCGCTGGCCTTCGGAGGCGACGCGGAGCATCTCGGCTTTCTGCTCGGCGCTCGCGCGGCACGAGGCGAGCAAGCGGTAGCCTTCGCCGATGAGCAGGTCGCCGACATTGAGCGCAACGGCCACGCCGTACTCTTCGTGCAGTGTTTTTTCGCCGTAGCGCTGGGCGTCGCCGTCCTCGATGTCGTCGTGGACGAGCGAGGCTTTGTGGAAACATTCGATGGCGACGGCGACCTTTCGCAGGTCGTCCGGCAGCGCCGCGCCGGGTGTGGCGCGGAGGGCTTGGAAGCAAGCAACGGTGAGGAACGGACGCCAGCGCTTGCCCGCGCGAGCGAGCCAGGTCCGGCCAATGTTTTCCGTCTCGCCCTGCGCCGGCCCCATGATCGTGTCCAGGCTCAGCGGGGTGAACCAGAAGTCGATTTCGTCGCGGAGCTGGCCGAGGTCGAGGCGGCGCGTCTGGTCGTCGCTGGTGAGGTGGATGTAGTCCCAGACCCAGTCGATATCGACATTCGTGTCGATACAATCGTCCTGCAGCAGCGGCACCGCGACGCCGGGAATCGCCGCGGCTTCCATGTACGGAAACGCTCGCTCCAAAACGCTCAGGCACGACACCCCGACGATGGCCTCGATCTTCCCCGTCTGAATGAGCGACATGACAATGGCGCTCCCCTCCGCCACCAGCACCGCGTAGCCGAGCCGCTCGGCCTCGGCCTGCAAATCCTGGATTGTGCAAAGCCCGCACTGCTTGCACAGCAGCCCGAATTCATCGAACGGCGCGGGGCATTTGGCTTCCACGCGCAGGCACTTTGGCAGCAGCAGCAGGCGGCGCTCGAAAGGCACGGCGGCCAGCGGCTCGCGCCACATTTCGTTGTTCAGCAGCACGCCGATGTAGTCGCGGTAAATAGGCTCGCACCCGAGCTGCGCCACGAGCCGGTCAGCGTGGGTTTTTATCTCGTCCGGGGGCATCGGCGGCACCGGCGCATGCTCGGCCACGTAGGCGCGCACGCGCTCCAGGATGTGCTGCCGCTGGAGCTGCGTCTGAGGGATGTTCTTTTTCGGCGGGCGGATTTTCTGCGCAGGCATGGCGCGGGGAAAAGAAAGTGGAGCCACGGAAGGGAGCGTGATCGTCGGCATGGGCAGTGAGTATTGGCGTGAAAGCGGAAACGGCAAGCGCAGGCTCTGCGGGGGACAACCCGGTGGGGCGGGTTTTGTTGGCGCTCACCGCCACTCGTGACGCGGGTATTTGCGCTGCAGCTCCTGTTTGATCTTCGGGTAGCTGTCCTGCCAGAACGTCGCGAGGTTTTGCGTGATTTGAATGGGCCGGTGGTTTGGCGCGAGCACCTGGATGACCAGCGGAATGCGCCGCCCCGCGATCCGCAGCTCACCGGTCACGCCGTACAAATCCTGGATGCGCGCGGCGATGTGCGGCGCGGTGTTCGGCGCGTAGATGACCTTCGCTTTGCGCCCGCCCGGCAGGTCGATGCGCTCGGGGGCCTGGTCGTCGAGGAGCTGCTGTTGCAGCGGTGAAAGCCACGACTTCACCACGGGCCAGACGGGGCGTTCCTTGATGTCCTTGTAGCTCGTCGCGCCGTGGCAGATTTGTTCGAGGAGCAGGCGGCGGTCATCGTCGCCGAGCTTGGGCAGCTCGTATTCGGGAAACCATTCGGCGAGCTGGTTCAGCCGGAGAATCCATTGCTCGACGGCGTTGTCCCACAATTTCAGCGGGCAGGTGCCGGCCTCGGCTTCGCGCGCGAGCAGCGCCGCGGCCTGCTCCAGCGGCACTTTGTCGGACTGCTCGGAACGAAGGACGAGATCGTGAAAGCGCGTCTGCCTTTTCGCCATGACGCGGCGGAGCGAGGAGTCGAAAAAAACCTCCGTCGTCTCACGGAAACCGTCGGGGAAAAGCTCGCGCAGCCATTCCTCTTTGATCGCCGTGGCGAGCGTGAGCAGCGTCTCCAC
>JANXWQ010000099.1 GCA_025351065.1 Chthoniobacter sp.
GACTGTAGGGGAAGCTGCCAGCTTTCCTTACAGTCACGCGGAGCCCGGCACCTGCGCGAAAAACCCGCTGCCCGGCGGAGAAAAATGCAGGGAAATTGGTATGACACCTGCGGCCTCGTTTCTGCATGAGCGCTTTTCCTACCCCAACCCCGCATGGCCCATAGTCCCACTGCGCCCCGGTCACTTTTTGCCACCGGCAGCGCGCTCGCCGGGCTGCTGCTCCTCGCGGGTTGCACCATCGCCTTTGGCTTGGAAAAAGGCCTCACGAAAACCGCGCTCAGCGGTGCGGTGAGCATGGCGGCAGGCGGGTTTGGCGCAGCCGGTCTGCTGCGGGCGGCGTGGGCCAGCCGCGCGGTGCCCGCGGAGACCCGGCCCTGGCGGCTGCTCGGCGGCGGCGTGGCCGCGTGGACGCTCGGCCTGGCGGTGCGGATGGTCTTCGTGGTGGGGCTCAAAGCGCCACCGTTTCCCTCGCTGGCCGATGTCTTTTTTCTCGCCGCGTTTCCGCTCGTCATGGGCGGCGTGTGCCTGCTGCCGCGCCAGCGCCTGCACGGGCGCGAGCGGCAGCTCATGGCGCTGGACATGGTCATCGTCGCCGTCGCTGGCGCGCTCGTTTTTTGGAATGTGATCGTCGCCCCGCAGGCCGCCCGCGGCGGCCCCGGCCCCACGCTCGGCGCCTGGCTGCTGGCCGTGTATCCCACGCTGGAGTTCACGCTGCTCTGGCCACTCGCGAGTCTGCTGCTTTTGAAAAATGCGCGCCGCGACCAGACCGCCACCGTACTGCTGGTGATGGGCTTTGTGACGCTGTTCGTGGCCGACTGCTCCTTCGCCACCAAGGGCGTGCTCGGCAGCTTCGCGCGCGGCAGTTTCATCGCCCTGCTGCATCAGGCGGCGATGCTCCTGGTCGGCCTCGCCGGCCTGCGCCAAAGCGTCCTGCGCCCGCCGGCGCAAAGCGCCGCCGGCGACGAGCCGCGGCCCGCCGACTGGCGGCAGCATCTGCCCCATGCCGTGCTGTGCATGGGGCTGCTCGCGCTGGCCGGGCTGCCAGTGCAGCGCGGGCAGGTGTCCATCGCCCCGCTGCTCGCCGGCATGAGCGCCATCATCGGCCTCGTGCTCACGCGGCAGATTGTGGCGCTGAAGGCCCACGCCGAGCTTTTCACCAGTCTCCGCGAATCCCACCGCCTGCTCCAGGCGGAGACCAGCGCGCGCGCGTGTGTCGAGACGGTCAAACTGGCCATGGAGCGGCGCGTGGGCAACCTGCACAAACTCGAAAGTCTCGGCGTCCTCGCCGGCGGCATCGCGCACGATTTCAACAACCTCCTCACCACCATCCTCGGCAACGCCACGCTCGCCCAGAGCATCCTCAACCCGGAAAATCCCGTCGTCCCTTTCCTCGGCGAAATCGAGCAGGCCGCGCTGCGGGCGGCCACGCTCTCGCAGCAGATGCTCGCCTACTCCGGCTGCGGGCGCATGGCTCCGGCGCCGTTGAAACTCAACGCCGTGGCCGAGGAATCCGCGGGCCTGCTCAGCCGCTCCCTGGGCGGGGCGAAAATGATCTGCTGCGCACTCGCCGACGCGCTCCCGCTGATCCACGCCGACGCCGCGCAGATCCGCCAGATGGTGATGAATCTCCTACTCAACGCCGTCGAGGCCACCGCCCCCGGCGACGGCCCGATCACCCTGCGCACCGGCGTCATGGACGCGGACGAGCGCTACCTCGTCCTCGCGGCCAATCCCGATGCGCTGCCGCCGGGGCGCTACGTTTTTCTCGAAATCGAAGACACCGGCGCGGGCATGGACGACGCCACCCGGGCGCGGATTTTCGATCCCTTTTTCACCACGAAATTCGTGGGCCGCGGCCTCGGCTTGCCAGTCACGCTCGGCATCGTGCGCGGGCACCGCGGCACCATCGCCGTGGAGAGCCAGCCGGGCGCGGGCGCGCGTTTCCGCGTGCTGCTGCCGCCGGCCGCGGAAGCGGAAATCCGCCCGCAAACCGTGGACTTCACCAACGCGCCGGACGGGCCGCGCACCGTACTGCTGGTCGATGACGAGGAACCCGTGCGCAAGGTGGCGGCGATGATGCTGGAGGAGCTGGGCTTCGACGTGATCGAGGCGGCCAACGGGCGGGAGGCGCTCACGCAATTTGCCGACCGGCGCGAGGAAATCGCCGTCGTCATGCTCGACCTGATGATGCCC
>JANXWQ010000127.1 GCA_025351065.1 Chthoniobacter sp.
ACCGTCGCCGGCCAGCCCGCGCACTTCCACGGCATCGCCGACGCCCAGCGCGCCGGCCTCGCCGTCATCTACCAGGAACTCGCGCTCGTCGAGGAGATGACCGTCGCCGAAAACATCTGCCTCGGCAGCGAGCCCCGCCGCGGGCCGTTCATCGACTGGGAAAAAGTCCACCGCCAGGCGCACGAACTCCTCCAGAAATTCGGCGTCGCCATTGATCCCGCCGCGCCCGTCGCCCGCCTCGGCGTCGGCGAAAAGCAGCTCGTCGAAATCGTCAAAGCCCTGGCCAAAGACTCCCGCATCCTCATCCTCGACGAACCCACCGCCGCCCTCGCCGAGCACGAGGTGCAAATCCTCCTCGCCATCCTCCGCGACCTCCGCCAGCGCGGCCTCGCGTGCATCTACATCTCCCACAAACTCGACGAAGTCTTCGCCCTCGCCAACCGCATCACCGTCCTCCGCGACGGCGCGACCATCGGCACCTGGGACACCGCGTCCACGAGCAAACCCCAAGTCATCAAAAACATGGTCGGGCGCGAGATCGCCGACCTCTTCCCCCGCCGCGAAGCCGCTCCCGCAAAGGATTCCCCGCCTGCCCTCCGCGTCGAAAACCTCACCGTCGCCGACGCCCACACCGGCCGCATCCGCCTCCACGACATCTCCTTCACCCTCGCACCCGGCGAAGTCCTCGGCATCGGCGGCCTCATGGGCGCGGGCCGCACCGAGCTGCTCATGCACCTCTTCGGCGCGTGGGGTGAAAGGCGCGGCGGCACCGTCTGGCTCGGCCCCGACGAACTCCCCGCGCTTTCCCCCGCCGAAATCCTCCCCCGCGGCCTCGCCCTCGTCACCGAGGACCGCCGCCGCTACGGCCTCCACCTCCCCCAGCCCATCGCCTTCAATCTCTCCCTCAGCTCCCTCCGCAATCTCACCAAGACGGGCCTCATCGACCCCGGCGCGGAATTCCACGCCAACGACGCGCAGTTCCGCGCCCTCCGCATCAAAGCCCCCGGCCTCGACGCCCCCGTCGGCAAACTCTCCGGCGGCAACCAGCAGAAAGTCGTCCTCGGCAAAGCCCTGATGACCGCCCCCCGCGTCATCTTCCTCGACGAGCCCACCCGCGGCATCGATGTCGGCGCGAAGCTCGAGCTCTACGAAATCATCAACCAGCTCACCGCCGCCGGCCGCGCCGTCGTCCTCGTCTCCAGCGAGCTGCCCGAACTCCTCGGCATGAGCGACCGCATCCTCATGCTCCACGAAGGCCGCCTCGGCGGCACCTTCACCCGCGCCGACGCCACCCCCGAGCGCCTGCTGGCCGCGGCGATGGGCCACCCATCTTCCGGGACTGCCTGCTTTGCGCTTGGCGAAACCGGGGCGCGCAGTGCTATGGGTGGCGCGCACTTTTCCTCCCCGCCCGCATGACCTCCCGCCTTTCCCTCCGCGACTCCGCCCTCGGGCTCGCGCTCCTCGCCATCACGGTTTTCTTCGCGGTGAAAGTGCCGGGCTGGAACTTCCTCTCCTCGCGCAATCTTTCGCTGCTGATGATCGACTTCTCGATCACCGCCACGCTCGCCATCGGCATGCTGCTGGTCATTTTGCCGGGGCACATCGACCTCAGCGCGGGGAGTGGCGTCGGCCTCATCGGCGGCATCGCCGCGGTGCTGGTGACGGGCCACGGCGTGCCCGCGCCGCTGGCGCTGCTCGCGGGGCTGGCGGTGGCGCTGGCGCTGTGGTGGGCCATGGGCTCGCTCATCGTGTGGCAGCGCATCCCGGCCTTCATCATCACCCTCGGCGGGCTGCTGCTCTTCAAGGGGCTGTTTCTCCGCGTCATCAACAACCACACCGTCCCCGTCGTCACCGGCGGGCAGGCGAATCTCTACTCCGCGCTCACCACTTTCTACCTGCCGCACTGGGCCGGCTACGCCGTCGCCGCGCTGGTCGTCGGCGCGCTGGTTTTTGGGCGGTTGAAAGGGCGCGCGCAGCGGGCGGCGCATGGGCTGCCGGTGGAGGAAGGCGAGGTCGCCTTTCTCCAGCTTTTCCTCACCGCGCAGGTGGTGGCGCTGTTCGTCATCATCACGAACCAGTTCCGCGGCGTTCCTTTGCCCGCCCTGATCCTCGGCGCGGTGGCGCTGCTCGTGTGGGTGCTCACGCAGCACACGCCGTGGGGCCGCTACCTCTACGCCATCGGCGGCAATGAGGAGGCCGCGGTGATCTCCGGCATCCCGGTCGCGCGCGTGACCGTCGGCGCCTTCACGCTCATGGGCGCGATC
>JANXWQ010000193.1 GCA_025351065.1 Chthoniobacter sp.
CGCTGCGAGGCGGCGGGTGGGATGAAGCATGCGGGCCCCACGGCCCCCTCGCTGCGCTCGCCCCGCACGGCACGGAGTGCCGTCCCTACCGCTGTGACGCGGCTACTTTTTCAGCAGCCCGCGCTTTTCCATCCACTCCGCGGCGCGGGCGGGCCAGGTGGTGACGGCGTGGCCGGTCGGGCGCAGGCCGTAGCCGTGGCCGCCGTCGGGATAAACGTGCAACTCGCAGGGCACTTTCGCGTTCTTCAGCGCGAGCGCATAAAACAGCGCGGTCTCGACGCGCACTGGATCGTCCTGCGACATGGCGAGGAAGGCGGGTGGGGTCTGCGCGGTCACTTTGATCTCGGGCGCGAGCTTGTCGGCCTCGTCCTTGAGGGTGAGGTAGGCGGGGTAGATGAGCACGGTGAAATCGGGGCGGCAGCTTGCCTTATCGGCGTCGTCGAACGGCTCGTAGGTGCGCTGCTCGCAGTTCGCGCTGAGCGCGGCGGCGAGGTGACCGCCCGCGGAAAAGCCGAGCACGCCGAGGCGCTGCGGATCGAGGCCGAGTTCATGCGCTCGCGAGCGCACAAGGCCAAGCGCGCGCTGCGCGTCCTGGAGCGCGGCGGTGTGCGTTTCGAGACCCTCGCGTTTCGGCACGCGGTACTTCAGCAGCACGCCGGTGACACCGATGGAGTTCAGCCACGCGCAGATTTCCGTGCCCTCCAAATCCCATGCGAGAATGCTGTAACCGCCGCCCGGACACACGAGCACCGCCGCGCCATTGGCCTGCTCTTTCGGCGGTGAGAAAATGGTGATCGTCGGCTGCGCCACATTGCCGATGCGCATCACGCGCTGGCCGGCGACGAGCCCCTCGCCGGGCTTCGTGGTGTCGGCCTCGGCGGGCAGGTTGCCTTTTTCTCCCGGCGCGGAGTTTGGCCAAAGCGGCAGCGGCGGTGGCTCATCGGCGCAGCGCGCGGCGGCGGGTAGAAGAAAGATCGTGGCGACAGCGGCGAGGAGGATTTTCATGCCGCTGAAAGCAGCCGCCGCGCGCCTCGGGGGCAAGCAGGAACGTGGTGCCGGCAACATTGAGCGTTGAGCGTTGAGCGTTTCCTCCGCCACCTTTAGCGTCCTTCAACTTTCACCCAACATGACCAAGCCCGAAATCATTCAGCGCCTCCTCGATCCCGGCATCATCGCCATCATCCGCGCCGATTCTTCAGATCAACTGCGGCACGCCGCCGAGGCGCTGCTCGCGGGCGGCGTGACGGCGATGGAGGTGACGATGACCACGCCGAACGCGCTCGCGGTCATCAGCGATGTCGCGGCGAAATTCGGCGACCGCGTGCTCATGGGCGTGGGCAGCGTGCTGGATGCGGAGACGGCGCGGCTGGCGCTGCTCGCGGGCGCGGAATTTGTGGTCACGCCGGTCACGCGCACCGAGGTCATCCGGCTGTGCAACCGCTACGGCAAGCCGATCGCCAGCGGCGCGTTCACGCCCACGGAGTGCCTGCACGCCTACGAATCGGGCGCGGATTTCGTGAAACTTTTTCCCGCCGATCAGGCCGGGCCGGGCTACATCAAAAACATCCTCGCGCCACTGCCGATGCTGCAAATCATCCCGACGGGCGGCGTGACGCCGGAGACGGCGGGGGCGTTTCTCAAAGCGGGGAGCGTGGCGCTGGGCGCGGGTTCGGCGCTGGTTTCGCGGGAGATTCTCGCGGCGCGCGATTGGAAAAAGCTGACGCAGCGGGCGGAGGAATTTGTGGAGGCGGTGCGGGCGGTGCGACGCTGACTTTTCGCCGGGCAGGGATGCCCGGCGGACTTCCGCAGGCTGCAAGCCTGCGCCACGCGTTTCGCTGCGCGAAAACATTTCGCGTAACGTGGCGGGCGGCGCGTTCGTCTGCGCTCGTTGAAACCCCAACCCGCCCATGCCTTACACCGGAATCGTCCTCACCATCCTTTCCTTCCACGCCGCCGCTTTTCTCATCCTGCTCGGGCACTGGCTCGTCGCCGCTGGGATGTTTCCGAAAGCGGTGCCGGCCTTCGCCGAGGTGTACGAGCGCCGCCCCGTTCGCGCCACGCTGCTCGGGCTCTTTACTTACGGCCCGCTGTTTCTGCTGCTGCTCAACGCTGGCAACATCGGCAACGGCGCGGTGAAGCTGCTTGCGCTCGTGGCGGGTTTCACGGCGCTGCTCCTGGGTTTCATCGGCAGCGCGGGGCTGGCGCTGCGCGTCGGGCGCAATCTCTCCGCCGACACGAACCTGTGGCATCAGGTCTTGCGCGGTGGGGTGATGCTGGCGCTGGTCTTCATCACGCCCGTACTCGGCTCGCTTTTTCTCCTGCACATCGGCCTGGCGAGCGGCTTCGGCGCGGTGCTGCTCTCGCGTCCGTGGAAAGCGAAAGTCACCGTCCCGGCGGCGCTCGCTGAAACGCCCGAACCCGCGCTCTCGTGAAGACGACCAGCCGCCGCGAATTTCTCATCACGGGCGCGGCGTCGGTTGCGTTGAGCGCGGCGATTTTCAAAACGGCGCAGGGCTGGCTGGGCGAACTCGGGCAGATCACGGGCCGCGGTTTGAAGCGTCCGCTCACCGGGCCGCTCACGCCTCCCTCCGCGACGGAAATCGATCCGGTGGCGCACGCGCTCAACCGCCTCACGTTCGGCCCCGGCCCCGGCGATTACGCGCGCGTGGCGGCGATGGGCGCGGACGCTTTTCTCGACGAGCAGTTCGCGCCGGAAAAGATCGCGGACGGGCTGTGCGACCGCGCGGTGGCGAGGTTTCAGGAGTGTTGGATCGAGCAGCTCGGCGAGGCCTACGAGGAGGACGACGAGGCGCTCACGCCGGTGCTGCGCCGCGTGGCGCTGCTGCGCGCGACCTACAGCCAGCGGCAGCTTTTCGAGGTGATGTGCGAGTTTTGGAGCGACCATTTCAATATCGATCCGGGCAAGGGCGACTGCCGCTACACGAAGATCGCCGACGACCAAGACGTGGTGCGCGCGAACGCGCTCGGGAATTTCGGCGCGATGCTCCGCGCCAGCGCGAAAAGCCCGGCGATGCTGTGGTACCTCGACGGCCGCGCGAACGTGAAGCGCACGCCGGACGAAAAGCCGAACGAGAATTACGCCCGCGAGCTGATGGAGCTGCACACGCTCGGCGTCCACGGCGGCTACGCGCAGCAGGACGTGATGGAAGTGGCGCGCTGCCTCACCGGCTGGACGGTGCTGGCGAAAAAGGACGACGGCTATTCCGGCAAGCTGCTCTCGCCGCTGAAAGACCGCGGCAAAGTGGTCTTCCGCAAAGACGCGCACGATGACGGGGCGAAGCGCGTGCTCGGCCAGGACATCGCCGCGGGCGGCGGTGAGCGCGACCTCGACCGCGTCATCGAAATCGTGGCCGCGCATCCGAGCACAGCGCGGTTTATCGCCACGAAACTGTGCGTGCGGTTTATCGCGGACGATGCGCCGGCGGCGGCGGTCGAAGTCGTGGCGCGCGCTTTTTCCGCGAGCGGTGGCGACATTAAGACGACGCTGCGCGCGCTCTTCGGCACGCCGGAGTTTCGCGCGGCGGCGGGAGGAAAACTGAAGCGTCCGTTTCATTTCGTCGTCTCGGCACTGCGGGCGGCGAACGCAGAGATGTCCGACGAAAAGCCGGTGCTCTCGTTTCTCGACAAGATGGGGCATACCCCCTTCCGCTATCCCACGCCGGACGGATATCCGGCGGAGGCGTCGCACTGGTACGCCACGCTGCTGTGGCGGTGGAAATTTGC
>JANXWQ010000231.1 GCA_025351065.1 Chthoniobacter sp.
CCTTTTTCTCCGGCGAGACGACCTTCACCGCGAACTGGTGCGCGATGGCGACATTGCCATTCGAGAGCAGCACGGCGTCGCTGATTTCGCCTTTGCCGTCGGGATCGTCGTACGACCAGACGACCGCGCCTTTGCGCACGATGTACATCTTCCGATCCTTGGCTTCGCCAGCGTAAAAGAAATCGTGCTCGGCGAGTCCCTTGCCAGGCAAAACTTCCGGGGTCGCGGGCGTGTTATCGATGGGCTTCGGCGCGGTGGGTTTTACCGGTGCGGGTGAGTCCTGCGCCGTGCTGGGAAAAAGCGGGGCGACCGCGAGAAGGAGGAGGACTGGGAAGAGTTTCGGGTTCATCGCGGAATACTGAACTGCGCGGCCTCACTACTGCACGAGAATTTCCGCGAGGTGCCGGATTGGGACCACGGTGGGGCGGGGTGGCTTGTTTGCGGGTGCGAACCGGGTATCATCGCATCGCATGGATACGTCACGCTTACCCGGCCTCCTCGCTCTCGGGGCGGGCTGCTTATTGACCGGCGGTGTGGGTGGCTGGCTCCTGCGCGGCGCGCCGTCTTTGCCCGCCACAGACTCTGCGTCAGTCACCCACGTCGTCACCGTTCCCGCAGGCACCCCTGCTGCCACCGCGGCCAAGGAGGAGCCGGAAGCGATTGTGGGTCAGGAAAGCGGCGCGCGAGTGGTGGAAACAGCGGCGGGATTTTTGCCGGAGGTGCGCAGTGCGCTCTACGGGATCGATGAATGGGACGGCCTGCGGCAACTGCATGCGATCATCGACCGGCTCGGGCCCGCCGGCACCGAAGCGGCCCTCGCGCAGGTGCGCTGGCTGCCGCAAAGCGACCGCCGAAAAGTCGCCCTCGCGCTCGGCGAACGCTGGGCCCAGTTCGATCCGCTCGCCGCTTTGGCTTATGCAAAAACGCTCAACTCATCCGACATTGGCCGCGCAGTCACCGACGGTGCGTTGCAGCAATGGGCGAACGCAGCCCCCGCAGCCATGCGGGCCTGGCTGGCGGCGCTGCCGCCCGGCGAGGAGCGGAATTTCGCCATCGCGAGGGCTGTGGGAAAGCTCGGGCGCAACGACATTCCGGCCGCGCTCGAACTGCTCAAGCAAGTTCCCGAGGGTGGTGAACGCTCCGAGGCGATCGGCGACCTGCTCCGCAATCGAAACGTCACGGGCGATCCACAGCTTTCCGGAAAAATCTACGCTTTGCTCCCCTCCAATGGACGGAATGGCTGGGAGATGCCTCTGGCTTTTCGCATGGCGCAGACCGACGTGCAGGCCGCCATCGCCTGGGCCTCGGCACTTCCGGATGTCAAAGGCCGGCAGGGGGCCTTCGCCGCCATCGGCAAAGCTTGGGCGCAGGACGATCCCGCCGCGGCGCTGAATTGGCTCCGGGCAAACACCCCGCCGACCGAGGGAAGGAACAACACCTTGGAAGATCCGTTTTCAACTTGGGCCCAAGACGCGCCTCGGGAAGCGCTGGCGTGGGCCCTCGCGCTTCCTCCTGGGAAAAGCCGCGAAGACCTGGCTGTGAAAGGCATCGAACATCTCGCCCGGATCGAGCCACAGCGCGCCGCCGAACTCATCAAAACGACCTTCCCAGAGGCAAGCCGGCAACGCGCCAGCACGACTCTGGCCGTATTTTGGGCGAACACCGCGCCGGTGGGCGCCGCCGCCTGGGCCGGGCAATTGCCCGCGGATGCGACCCGGATCGAAGTCTTTGGGACAGTCGCGCGGCACTGGGCGATGCACGATCCTGCCGCCGCCGCGGCGTGGATGGATCGTCTCCCGCTCGGCCCGGCGCGCGACAAGGCGGTCAGCAAATTCGCCGAACAAGTCACCGATGCCGACACCCAAGGCGCGTTGGCGTGGGCGGCCACGATCAGCGACGCGGCCGAACGTCGTATGACGCTCAGGAATTTGGCGGGGCGTTGGAGGAGCGGCGATCCGGCGGCTGCGCGACAGTGGATTACCGCCACTGCGCTCCTCGACCCGGAGACAAAGGCGGCGCTTTTGCACGAACAGTGACCGTCGTGCAGGGCGGCTGGGTATTGGGAAAACGTCGCTCTCTTTGACGCAAGGATATACGGGCCTGCGCCCGCATTACCCCTGCTGCACGAGGACTTCGGCGAGGTGCATACTTTTCACCACGCGGGAGCCGTTTTTGTTGAGCCAGCCTTGGATTTGCATGAGGCAGCTCGAGTCGTTGCTGACCACGGTTTCCACGCCGGTCTCGATGATCGAGTTGCATTTCACCTCGGCCATCGCCGTCGA
>JANXWQ010000252.1 GCA_025351065.1 Chthoniobacter sp.
CGCCGCCATGCAGCAAAAGCAAGCTGCCGATGCCGCCGGGTCCGCTGAAAAAGAAAAGATGCAGGCCCAGCAGCAGCAGCGCGCCGCCCAGGCCGAGCGCGAAAAACTGGCCGCCGAGCAGGAGCGCATGACCCGCCAGCGCGAAGCCGACACCAGCGCCGCCGCGCAACAAAAACAGCTCGACGCCCAGCGCCAGGCTGAGGCCGCGAAACAGTCCGACATGAAACGCCAGCAGGCCGAAGCCCAGGCCGCGGATCGTCAGCACCAGCAGCAGGAGCAGCTCGCCGAGCAGCGCAAGCAACTGCAAATGGAACAGCAGCGCGCCGCCCAGGACGCCGCCAAACAACAGGCCGAAGCCCAGCGCCAGCAGGCCGCGGAGCGGACGCGGGCACAACAGGTGGAGCAACAGCGCGCTACTCAGGAAGCCGCGAAGCAGCAGGCGTTGGAGCAGCGCCGCCAGCAGCAACTGGAGCAGCAGCGGGCCGCGCAGGATGCCGCGAAACAACAGGCAATGGAACAGCAGCGAGCCGCCCAGGAAGCCGCGAAGCAGCAGGCCATGGAGCAACGCCGGCAGCAGCAAATTGAGCAGCAACGCGCCGCCCAGGATGCGGCCAAACAACAGGCGATGGAGCAGCAGCGGGCCGCCCAGCAGCAGGCGGCGCAGCAACAAGCCGCGCAACAGCAGGCCGCGCAACAGCAGGCCGCGCAACAGCAGGCCGCCCAAAAGGAAAAGGAAAAGGACAAAGACAAAGACAAAAACCGCTGAACCGGGCCCAGCCGCCTGTGCCCGGCACTTGGAAAGACGCCATTCCGCGCCCGCCCGGCGGGCGCGAAAACTTCGCTAGCCAAGCCCCAACCTGCGTGCCACGTTCGCCGACTTTTTCCCTATGAAATCCATCCCCGCGTTCATCCTCACCGCCAGCATTCTCACTGCTTCCACGCTCCTCGCGGCGGATGCGCCGAAGAAGCCCGCCGCCCCTGCGCCCAAAGCCCCGGCGGAGAAAGCGCCTGCGGCCCCCGCGGCTCCCAAGGCCATTGTGCTCACCGATCCGGTCGCCGTGGTCGAGGGTATGGAGATTAAAAAGGCCGACCTCGAGCAGGCTTTCGCCCGCATGCTCGGCGCGCAGGGCATTCCCGCCGACCAACTCCCGGACGAGCAGCGCATCCAGGGCTACCACATGATTCTCGACGACATGATCATCGAGAAACTCGTCACCAAACGCTCCGCCGAGGTCAAGGTCACCGACGAGGAAGTGGCCGCGAAAATGGAGGGATTCAAAACCAAATTTGGCTCCGAAGCCGCGCTGAAAGAGCAGATCGAAAAGAGCGGCCTGACCCTCGACAAAGTGAAGGAAAACGTCCGCGACGGGCTGCGCCAGGAACACTGGATCGACTCCCAAATCAAGGGCAAGGACGAGGTCGCCGACGCCGACGCCGAGGACTTTTACAAAAAGAATCCCGAGCAGTTCAAACAGCCCGAGCAGGTGCGCGCCAGCCACATCCTCATCGCCGTGGAAAAGGACGCGAAGCCCGAGATCGTTGCCGAAAAAGAGAAGGCCGCGAAGGCCATCGCGGCGCGCGTGAAAAAGGGCGAGGCCTTCGACAAACTCGCCAAGGAACTTTCCGAAGACCCGAGCGCCAAGGAGAACAGCGGCGACCTGAATTACTTCGGGCGTGAGCAGATGGTGCCGGAGTTTTCCGAAGCCGCCTTCAAGATGAAGAAGGACGAAATCAGCGAGCCGGTGCGCAGCCAGTTCGGCTTCCACGTCATCAAAGTCACCGACCACAAGGAAGGCGAAACCGTGACGCTGGAAAACGCCAAGCCGAAGCTGCTCGCCTATCTCAAACAGCAGAAGCGCCAGGGCGAGATCGAGAAAGTGGTGAAGGCGATCCGCGAGAAAGCCGACGTCAAAGTCAACCTCCCCGACGCCCCCAAGCCGCCCGCCGCACCCGCGCCGGAAGCCGCGCCGAAATAGGCGGGGCCGGGAGAGACCTGCCGCGTCGCCTGCCCGACGCGTGACGTTTCGCGAATAACGCATTGCCGCCCGCGGGCGGCGTGCGCCACATTCCCGCACCCACTGCGCGGCTGTTCGCGCGGATCGCCTTTTCACCATGCCTCGCAAATCCCGGAAAAATGTCGGCCTGATCGGCCTCGGAATCATCGGCACGCGCGTGGCGGCGGGGCTGCGGGCTGCGGGGTTCCAGACCTACCTGTGGAACCGCAGCGCCAAGCCGGCGCCCAATTTTCTCGGCTCGCCGGCGGAGGTCGCGCAGGTCGCCGACATCATCCAGATTTTCGTCGCAGATGCCGCGGCGCTGTTCGAGGTGCTGGAGATGATGGGCGATGCGCTGACGCCGGAGCATGTGGTGGTGTGCTGCGCGACGGTCGGGCCGGAGGCGGTGATCGAGGCGGCGCGGTTCGTGCAGGGGCGCGGCGCGGGGTTTCTCGATGCGCCTTTCACGGGCAGCAAAGTGGCGGCGGAAAAGCGGGAGCTGGTCTATTACATCGGCGGGGATGACGCGGTGTTTCAGCGGGCCAAAGCGGTGCTGGAGGCGACGAGCAAAGCGATCGTGCGCATCGGCGAAATCGGGCACGCGGCGACGGTGAAAGTCGTCACGAACATGATCTCGGCCGTGACCGTGCAGACGCTGGCCGAGGGGCTGGCCATCGTGCAGCGCGCGGGGCTGAATCCTGAGGTGCTGGCGGCGGCGATCCGGGAAAATGCGTGCCGGTCCGGCGTGGTGGAGCTGAAGCTGCCGAAGATGGTGGCCGGGGATTTCGAGCCGCACTTTTCACTCAAGCACATGTTCAAGGACGTGCAGCTCGGCATCCAGATGGCCAACTCGCTCGACCTCGAAATCCCCGTCACCACGGTCACGGCGGGCGTGATGTTTGGCGCGATGAACCGCGGCTGGGGCGATCTCGATTTTTCCGCGCTCTACAAAACCTACGCGCCGCACGGCACGGAAAAACCGGCGGCGCTGCCGGCCGCCGCGCCTGTGCCCGTGCGGCTCGCCAGCCCGCCCGTTGTCGCCAGCGCACCGGTTGCGCCGCCTGCCGAGCCGCGCCCGGCGGTGCCCGCGGTGGAGGAAAAAATTGCGAAAGTCGTCGAGCTTTCGCCCGCCAGCGCGAAGGCGAAAGTGCCGCGCGCGGTGCGCGCGGCAGACGCGAAACCGCTCGTGGGCGAACGCGCCGAGCCCATGGAGCCGGAGACCCCGGCGCATCCGGTCAATGTCGTGCGGCGCTGGTTCGTCGCGCGGAAAGGCGGCTGACGCGTCCGCATGCCCAGCCTGCTCGCGGCCTATCTTGAACTCCCGGTGCGCGGCGGCGTGGCCGATCTTTCCGACCGGGTGAAACTCGTGCTCACTGGCGCGGATCGCGTGCGCTACCTGAACGGCCAGGTCACGAGCAATGTGCAGAAGCTCGCCACCGGCCAGACGCAGCCCGCCTGCGTGACCACGGCGAAAGGGCGGCTCTGCGCCGAGGTCGTCATCGCCGCGCTCGACGAGGCACTTTTCATCGACGCCGACGCGGCGCTCCGCGACACGCTCCTCGCGCGGCTGGAGCGCTACATCATCGCCGATGACGCGGTGCTCGAAGACGTGACCGACACGCGTGCGCTGTTGCACTACATCGGCCCGCGCCCATCGGCGCCTTGCGTCCCGGCCCGTCGTTTCGGGCGCGACGGCTGGGACGTGCAACTTCCCGCCGCCGAAAAAACCGCGCTGCTTTCCACGCACCCGCTCCTCGATCCCGCGCTGCTCGAAACGCTCCGCCTCGAAGCCGGCCTCCCGCGCTGGGGCCGCGAGCTGGGCGAGGACACGCTGCCGCCCGAGGCCGGACTCGACCGCACGCACATTGACTACCACAAGGGCTGTTACATCGGGCAGGAGGTCATCTCGCGGCTGAAAAGCGTGGGGCACGCCAACCGCCAGCTCACCGGCTTCGTCGCGGAGGACGGCGTGCCGCCTATCGTCGGCGCGGCCATTTTTGCGGAGGGCGAGGAGCGCGCGCTGGGCACGATTACGAGCGCCGCGTTCAGTTTTGCCTTGGAAAAACCGATCGCGCTCGGCTATCTCAGGCGCGGTTCGCCGACCAGCGGGCTGCTCGCCCGCCCCGCCGATGCGACCGGCCCCGCCGTCCGCCTCGCCACCCATCCACTGCCCTTCGTTTCGCCATGAAAAAACTCCTCCTCACCG
>JANXWQ010000292.1 GCA_025351065.1 Chthoniobacter sp.
CCGGGCATGCCCTGCCCGCGCAGTATCAGGATCACCCGTTGCGCGGCAATTACGTGGGGAGCCGGGATTGCCATGTCGAGCCGGATTGGATTCTCATCTACACGCTGGAGGCGAACGCCACGCATGTCCGTTTCGAGCGAAACGGCACGCACAGCGATTTGTTCCGCTAGCCCGCTGCGCTGAAAGCCTCTCTCGCTCTCTCTAGCCCGCGTGGCAATGAGCGCACGAAAGCCAATTCTGAGGCTGCGAGACAGCCTCTCCTGACCGCTGAGGCGTGCGAGCAGCCGAACACGAACCCGGTTTGGCGGTGTGCCGCAGAAACCATGAACGGCGCGGCGACGGGCGTGGTTTGTGCGCCCGGTGGGCATGGGGGATTTTGGGAAGTTTGTGATGTCGGAGCTTCGCGGAGCATCACAAGCTTCGCGGCGAGTCTTCGGTTTGGGCGGTCAAAGTCTTCGGCATTTGCAGTGAAGCGGAGTCGCGGGCCAGTGGGGACGCCGCGGAACGGAAAAGGGCGATGTCTTTGCTGCGGTTCTGTCCCGGTTTGTTCCGATCATGCGTTGGCGTGCGCCATTCGTAGCCTCTACCCGATTCCCGGTGCCGCCTTTCCGGTCAATTCTTCGATCTCTGCGGCCAGCTCCTCCGCCTCACTTTCCAGCACCACCACTTCCTTCGCCAAGCCTTCGATGTGCCGCTTCACCGTCTCGTCGAAAAACGCCGGGGTCTGCGTCGTCAGCCGGTGCAGCTCGTAATCGGGACTCTCCTTGAGCGCATTGCCCGTCTCCAGCACGCGGAGGATCTCCAGCTCGATGCGAGCCCACAGCCGGCGCAGTTGCGCGATCTCGCGCTCCTCGCCGAAGTCGAGCGCAGTCCAGCCTTGCCGCAGGATGAAGTCGTGCGGGTCTTCCGCGATGCGGCGCAGCGTGGCCAGATCGCCGTGGTCCTTCGCGTGGTTAATCGCGGCGATCAGCTTGTGATAAGTCTCCTGCTTCTCCGGCTCGTGCGCGAAGCGGTCGGGGTGAAACAGCTTCCGCCAGAGCTGGCTCACCTCGGCGGCTTCCTCGGCGGTGAGTTCCTGCTTCTCCGCCAGCGCCGTGTGCGCGCCGCGTTCCGGCAGGCGGAATTTTCGCTCTGACTCCGATACCGGTGCTGCTCTCAAGCCCTCAGATTTAGAACGACGAGAAACAGGCGTTCCTATCTCTCCCGCTCCAGCCGCGTGCCAGTGCCTTGCGCAAACCCAACGGCACTACGGATGACGCTGACGCCGCTTTCTCAAAGGCCAGCCTCACACCTCCCCATTTTCTTCTCCCGATATACCGTGGTCGGCTCCGCGCCCAGGAGGTGCGGGCCGCATTTATATCACGGCTGCGCGGTGACTCGGTAAAAGCGCGACGGCTGGCCGGTGGCGGCGTCGGAATAACTCGTGATGGTCGCGGGAGTAGCTGCGCCGGAGATCACCGCGAGGTTTTGCCACGTCCCGTTGAGAGTGGTCGTATATTCGATGACGTATTGTTTTCCGGGCACGCTCGGCCAGGAGATGACGAACGGTGCCGCGGCGTTTGCGTGCGTCACAGTGCTGGCGAATCGGGACGCGGCGCTTTTGGGATCCGTGCCCGAGATCATCTCCACGAGATTGGACTGCCCGTCCTTGTCGAAGTCGCCTGTGGCGGTCTGCGCGAGATTTCCAAAATTGCTCATCTCCCACGCATCGAGCAGCCCGTCCTGATCCGAGTCGTCGGGCACCACGCTCACGTTGTCGAACGTGGCTTCATTCATCGTGGCGGTATCGTGTGAATTGACGAACAACCCCGCGTAAATCGTCGTCGGCATCGAGATCGTCTGCGGCGGGCCGAAGGTGATCCATGTGTTCCCATCGGGCGAGCACAGCGGAGTAAAGGTGCTGCCTTTTCTCACGATCCGCACCCACGGGCCGGTTGCGATATTTGCGACCCCCCACGCCGCGCTGGAACCGCCCGTCGCGGTGCGCACGATGGATTCCATGACGTGGCTGTCCGACCAGTGCGCGGCGACGTGTCGCGAATCCGTATTGAGCGTCTCGCGGAGCATGACGCCCGCTTTGCAGGAAGGATTCGTGTCCTCCATATTGCGGACACGCGCGGTGATCGTGCCGTCGCCGACGAGCGTCTGATAGGTGAAGTGGAATTGATCGGCGGTGTCAAAGACATCGGTCCCGGTGCCGCAGACGGTGAAGGTGTTGCCGCGATGCCCACCCTGACCCGCGAGTGTGGGAGCGCCCACGTCGCCATGCGCCCACGGCGCGGCGGTCGGCTCGTAGAGGTAACAGTCGTCCACATACACATTCGCCGTCCCTGTCGTGTAGGGATACCAAATATAGACAGTGGCCGTGGTGCTCGCAGCGCCCGTCGTGAACTCCACCGTGCCCCGCACGTAAGTCGCGTTCGACACCACTTCCGTAAATTTTTCCGTGCCGCCGAAATCCTTCACACCAAAGCGCACGCCGGGCGACGCGTTTTTCGCCCAGCAGGAGAAGCGGTAAGTCGTGGACGGCTTGAGTCCGACGACATCCTGTCCCGCGCCGCTCGCCACATGTGCGGCACCATTGATCGCCAGGCAGTAGCCGCCGCTGCGCGCGTTGTTGTTCACCACGCTCTGCGCGCCGTAGGTCGTGCCGTTTCCCGTCCAGTAGTAGAAAGTGTCCGCGCTTTCAAAACCGCCGTCGAGCAGCGCCGCCGCAGGGCGCACATTGAAATCATCCACGACCGTGTCGCCCCACATCGTCGGCATCCACGCGAAAACATTCGCCGTCGTATTCGTCGTGCCGGTGGTGAAGGGCAGCACTGCTTGGACGAACGTCGGACTGCTCGAATCCTGATTGACCTCGGCGCCGCCGAAATTTTTCACGCCGATCCGAATCGCCGGCCAGTATCCCGATCCCGTGTGCTGCCAGCCGGTGAAAACGTAGTCCGCGTTTGGCCGCAGGCCGTAAACCGGCTGATCGACGTAACAGTTCACGCCGTTGTCATCGTGCAGCCGCATCCCGCGGCCACCATTGCGACCCAGCCCGGCATTCACGTTCGTATTTCCCTCGCGATACCACGGCCCGTTCCAAGTCTCGAAGCCGCCGTTATAGACATACTGATTCCGTTTCCACACGCGGATGTAATCGAAAAGCGTGTCGTGCCACCACGAAGTGCGCCCGCTCTGCACGCCGCTGTTCAGGATGAAATACATCGGGTCCGTCGGCACGCGGTCGCCGGTGGTGCCCCACGCGTAGCCGCCGTCCTTGTAAATCGCGAGCCGGCTGGGCGACCAGTCGAGCGCCCAAGTGTGCCAGGTGTTCAGCAGCGCGTTGTTTCCCGCGCCGTAAGTATTCACATCGTCCCACTGCGCGCCGCTGCCAGTGTCGTAGGCCAGACCGGTGTGCATCCGGTTGTTCTCACTGCGAAACCACTCCGTCACGTCGATCTCCGGCGGCCAGCCATTTTTCAACATCCAGAACGCAGGCCACGTCCCCGTCGCATCGCTGAACTTCGCGCTCACCTCCGTGTAGCCGTAGGCGTAGTCGAATTTCCCCTGCGAATAAATCATCCCTTCCGAAAAAGGCTGCGTCGTCCCATCCGTCGCCGGGAAGCTGCCGGGCCGCACGCCGAGCACGAGATTTCCCGCGCCATCCAGATAGGAATTCCCCGCCACAATCGTGCTCGCATAGCTGCTATTGTGATGATTCCCGCCCCACGGCAACTGCCCCCATCCCCACTTCCCCGAATCCAGCCCCGTCGCATTAAACTCATCGCTCCACACCAGCGTATGCATCGCCGCCGCTCCCGGCGGATTTGCACGGGCCGAGGCGATGATGAGCCCGAGGGTCATCGCGAGCGGAAATAGAGAGCGGCGGAAAGAGTGCATGGCACGGGGAAAGCGACGCTCTGCGTTTCGTGCGAATCGCAAGCTTTGTCAAGACTGCGCCCGCGTCACTCCACGAAACGTGAGCCGACGGCAGCCCCCTCATTCCCCCGACGCCCGTCCACGTTCTGAGCACTTCCGGGGCGGCGTTCGCGAAAGCAATTTCCTGGCAGACAGATCCACCGCGAGCGCGGCGAGCAGGGTGTGTTTGATCGTGTTGGTTTTCATTCGCTTCGTTTCGTTTCGATTTTTCGGCGCATCAGAATGCGGCCTATACATCTGGGGCGGGAGCGGCATGGGTGGAGTCGGGCACTCGCGGGTTTTTACCCTCATTGCCAAGTTGAGGACTTGGTAACGCCGTGTTTGCGCGGGGAAGCTGAGCTTCGAGGTGAGGGGCGGGACTGTCTGGAGCCAGTGCGGTGACGCGTGAACCCGGCCATCCCACCCCGCGCACTGGTTTGTGCCTCGTTCATGCGTTCTCTGGCTATGGGAATGGGTTGATGACTTCGAGCCCGGCGATGTGGGTGAAATCCGTTGCGTTCCGCGTGATCAGCGGCAGGCGGTGGACCAAGGCGGTTGCCGCGATGATCGAGTCGGCGAGACTCATCTTCTTCTGCCGTCGCAGTTGGATGGCGCGGGCGGCGATGCGGTCATCCAGCGGCAAATCCGGCAGCGCGCCAACCAGTAACTCCACGCGGGCACGCCGCTCTTCATCGAGCAGATGCCAGCGCGGAAAGCCGAGAACTTCTATGCGGCTCACGGTCGCGAGGCAGGCGGCGGCGTCTTCCACCCACCGGCTCAGAAATGCGCCCTCGGGCTCCGCGGCGTAGATGAGGATGTTCGAGTCGAGGAGCATCGCCGTGGTGGAGGATCGCCTGCGGCTTCACTCCCGGCCCGGCAGGGGACGGTCTTCCCGCTGCTCGCGCTGCCAGACTGCGGGATCGGGGATCACGTCCTTCATCCCGCCCAATGCGCGCAGCGCGGCGAGAGCTTCTTTGCGCTGACGGAGCATCTCCGGGGTTGCCAGCGTGGGGATGGCCTCCGCTTCATCAGCCGCCTCCAGCGTTGCCTCGACGCGCACCCTGCGGTGCCGCAATTCCGCCGGCAACGGCAGATGCAGGCTGCCGTCGGCGTGCGGATCAAGGATGGCTGTGATGGTGCTCATGGGATGGAGGCTAACGGCGTTTGCGGAGAAAGGAAAGCATCTGCCCGCGGCGCGATTCAAGGCATGTCGAGAAGGGCTCACCATCCGCCACCGCGAATCTGGCGGGAGATTTCGGACACTCGTTTGGCGGACATGCCCCGCATCGCGCGCAGGAGTTCCGCGACCACGGTGGGACGTTCACGGATGATTTCGAGCAGATCGCTGGAAACCTTCCCGGCCAGCGCGAGGAGCACATCGGGGTTTTCACCGAGTTCCTCTGCGATACGGCGGATGGTTTGCTCGCCGGGAGGCGGCTCCTCCCCGCGCTCGATCTTGCTCAGGTAGCTCGGCTCAAGGCCGACGCGACCGGCGACCTGGCGGAGGGAAAACGCCGGACCATTCTCCGCCTTCGCTGTCCGCCTGGCCCGTAAAGTTTCACCGAAATCAAGATCGTCGCTCATGGTGTGGATCGAATACTACACGCTCGAATTATCCAGTCAAGCCATGGGGTCACTCTCGGCACGATTTTCCACTCTCGATGCCCAGTTGAGAACTTGGCAACGCCGTATTTGCGCGGGGAGGCTGAGCTTGCGGTGAGGGGCGGGACGGCCTGGAGCCACTGCGGTGGTGCGTGAACCCGGCCACCCCATACCGCGTACAGTCATTTGAATCATTCTGCCCCCGGCGGATCGAGCAGGCGTCGCGGGAGGTCGCGCATTCCGTGGAGCGTGCGCACGGCGATCAATTCCGACGCGGTCGCGCAGTAAAAAATTTGATGGCGGTCGAAAGAGCCCTCGACGCGAAACTGTCGCAATTCGCGGAGTTCGGGATGCTGGAAACGGCAGCGCGGACCAAGCTCTGGGAATCGGCCAAGGAATTCCAGCGTCGCATCCACGGCATCCGCGTAGTTGCCCGCGATCTGCGCATCGGCGTGGCGCAGATACCACTGGATTTGCCGCGCCGCGTCCTGATGGAATTCGGACGCGATCCGTACCGGCAGGCTCATTGGCCGGCCTGCTCGACGATCAATCGCTCAGCCAGTTTGCGGAATTCTCCCGGCTCCCACGGACGATGGGGACTGCGCACGCCTTGCAACAATTCCGCCTCGAGTTGTTGCGGCGTGAGCGGCGGAAATTCGGCATCGTATCGATCATCCGCGCGCTGTTTGAGTATGAGCAAGTCCACGACCTGTTCAGCGTTCCCGTAGCGGCGATCGCGCATGAGTTCTTGAACGTAGGCTTCCGCTTTGTCGGAGAGTTTCACAGTCATGGGTGCATTTTCCGCGGCATCACTAATCCGTCAATGAAGCACTTTCACGACGCCCTGTTCGCCGACGGAGAATCCATCGAGCCACGGCTGGCCGGGGACGACGACGTAATCCTGCGGCTCGCGGTGCAGTTCCGCGGTCCACGCGGCACCGGAGACGGCGTTGATCTTTCCCGCCGCGATCTTCACCGCGCACGGATACCGCGCCGAGAAGCTGATCCAGAGCGCTTCGCTCTGATCCATGGGCATGACGACCCCGCCGCGCTGGAGCCAGGAGGCCGGAGCCGTCGCGGGAAAGTCGTCCAAGGAACGGAGCGGGAACGCGCCGAGGCCGGCGGGCAGCGGGTAAGTCCGGCCGTCGTCGGGAATCCGCAGCGTGCGCTGAAAGGTGATGGTCAGCGCCGGGAACGATGCGTCGTGCAATCCGGCGGCGCGCAGAGCCGCGGTGCGCAGGGCGGCTTCGATCTCGTCCGCCGTCAAGGTCCGCACCCGGAGGCGATGCCGATCCTGCGCCTTGTCGTCGAGCTGCTGAAATCCCCAGCGCGACTCCAGCTCCGCGAGCAAAGCGGTGCGTTCCTCG
>JANXWQ010000324.1 GCA_025351065.1 Chthoniobacter sp.
CAAGATCGGGCGGCGCTGGACGCTCTTCATCGTGCTGCTCTTTCAGGCCGTGCTGATGTTTGCCGCCATCCCGATCACCGCGTCGAAGGATACGACCCCGGTGATCATCGTGCTCATGGCCGCGCTCATCGGCGCGAACTACGGCGCGAACCTTTCGCTGTTCCCGTCGATGACGAAGGATCTCTGGGGCTTGAAAAGCTTCGGCATGAACTACGGCGTGCTGTTCACCGCCTGGGGCGTCGGCGGCCTGGTGCTGCCACGCCTACAGCAAACCCTCACGGCGGGGAGCGGCGGCAGCTACGCATCGTCCTTCACCACCGCCGGCGTGCTGCTGCTCGTCGGCGCAGGGCTGACGTTTCTGATCGTTCCGCAGCGCGCCACGCCGCCGCAATCCTGAGCCCGGCGCGGGCCGGTGGAGTAGGATTGAAAACCGCCTGTGCCAGTCATCCGCCACCTCTACTTCCACATCCCGTTTTGTCCGAAGCTCTGCCCATATTGCAGCTTCTACGTGGAGACGGGATCGAAGAACAAAACGACCGCGTTTCTCGATGCGCTGCTGCGCGAGGTGGAGCTGGCAAAAGCGGGGCACGACCTCCGCCCGCAGACGATCTATTTCGGCGGCGGCACGCCGAGCGCGCTGACCGGAGAGCAGCTTGAATACTTGCTCGGCGGGTTGCGGGCGCGGCTGGATTTTAGCGGGCTGACGGAGTGGACCTTCGAGGTGAACCCCGCGACAGTGCGCGCGGAAAAGGCGCGGCTTTTGAAAGGCGCGGGCGTGACGCGGATCAGCCTCGGTGTGCAATCGTGGGACGACGCACTGCTGAAAACGCTCGGGCGCGTGCATGACGCCGCGCAGGCGGAGGAGACGTTCGTGACCTTGCGCGGTGCGGGTTTCGACAACATCAACATCGACCTGATGTTTGCCGTGCCCGGCCAGTCGCTCACGCAGTGGGAGGCGACGCTGGCGAAAACCATTGCGCTCCGGCCCGAGCATGTCTCGTCGTACTGCCTCACCTACGAGGAGGACACCGCCTATTTCCGCCAGCTCCAGCTCGGCACTTTCCGGCAGGACGACGAGCGCGACGCCACCCTTTTCGAGATGACCATGGACGCGCTCCCCGCCGCCGGTTTCGCGCAGTACGAAATCTCCAACTACGCGCGCCCCGGCCGCGAGTCCGCGCACAACAACGCCTACTGGCTCGGCGCGGACTACCTCGGCTTCGGGCCGAGCGCCTTCTCCACCGTGTGCCTGCGCCGCTGGCAGGCGCTGCCCGACACCGCCGAATACACGCGCCGCATCCTCGCCGGGGAGAGCGTTGAGCATTTCGTGGAGGAGCTGTCACCGGCGACGCGCGCGGGCGAGATCGCCGCCTTCGCCGTCCGCACGCGCGAAGGCATCGCCGGGCGCGACCTCGCGCGCTGGCCGGGTATGATGGAGGAGTTTGCAGCGCTCGGCTTTTTGGAAAAGCGCGGCGACCGCGTGGTGCTCACGCGCCGAGGGAAGATGATGGCGGATTCCGTGGCGGAAGCGTTTGTTTGAAAACGCAGAGACATGGAGGCGCAGAGATCGCAGAGGGACTCGCGCTTTGAAAGCCGCGGGCAGTCACTTCGCCACGAGCGCCAATAGCCGTGGGCCGAAAATCAGAAGGCCGGTGACGAATGCCGCCGCCGCCGCGCAGAGCACCGCGCCAGCGGCGACATCCTTGGCCTGTCCGGCGAGCGGATGTTGGTCGGGTGAGACCAAATCGACCACGGCTTCGAGCGCGGTGTTCAAGCCCTCCGCAGTCCACACGAGTCCGATCGCGGCGATGACCGCGCACCATTCGCCGCGCGAAATGCCGAGCCAGAATCCAGCCCCGACGGCGAGCAGCGTGGCACCCGCGTGGATGCGCGCGTTGGCTTGCGTGCGGATCATCATGCCGATGCCGCGGAAGGCGTAGCCGAAGCTCCGTGCCAGCCGCCCACGCGAGGCGGTCGGTGCGGTCGGGCGTTCGCTCATCGCCGGAGGCTATTTGTTTTCGGGGAAAAACTTTGGCGCTTCGCCGGGCTTGGGCTCGTCTTCCGGCTTGGCCCCTTCCGGTTTCGCGGCTTCCGCCGGATGCTCCGGCTCCTTGGCCTCGCCCTTCGTCTCCGCGTGATGACCGCCCGCCGCATGCTCTTGCGGCAGTTCGGCGGCGGGGTGTTTTTCACAGGCCGTAGCGAAGACGGCGATGGCGCAGACGGAGAGGATAGAAAACCATTTCATAAGAGCGCCGGAGGCTAGCCGCCGTGGTCCGCGTGGCTAGCGAAAAGGTGCGGGCGTCACACACCGCGATAGCTGCACCGCGCGGTGGGCGTCTCGTGGATGACGATCTCCGCCAGCCCCGGACACTGCGGCGCGAGCTTCTGCCAAAACCACGCGGCCATGTTTTCGATGGTCGGATTTTCGAGCCCCGCGATTTCATTGAGATAGGAATGATCGAGCTGCTCGACGATCGGCTTCATCGCGCGGCCGATGACGGCGTGGTCGTAAAACCAGCCGGTCACCGGATCGGTTTCGCCCTCGACGGAAATCTCCACCTTGAAACTGTGGCCGTGCATCTGCCGGCACTTGTGGCCCTCCGGCGCGAACGGCAGCGTCTGGGCGGCTTCGAAGGTGAAATCTTTGGTGAGGCGGACACGCATTGGGCTCCTCTTTTACCGCAGAGGCGCAGGGGACGCAGAGGAAAATGATGGGGCGTTTTCTTCCTCTGCGCACCTCCGCGTCCTCTGCGCCTCCGCGGTGAAATTCAGACGCCCTTCTTTTTTGGATCCCAGATGAATTTGTGCATCTGGAGCTGGAACCGGACGGGCAGCTTGTCTTCCAAAATCCAGGCGACGATGTCGCGCGGCTCGATGCGGCCGAAGATCGGCGAAAACAGCACGCCGCCGCTGCGCGTGGCGAGGTCGTGGGCGCGGACCTGCTCGCGCGACCACTCGTAATCCTCGCGCGAGCCAATGACGAATTTCACCTCATCGCGTTTCGCCAGGTGCGCGATGTTTGACCACAGGTTGCGCGAACACTCGCCGCTGCCGGGCGTTTTCAAATCCATGATGCGGTGGACGCGCGAGTCGATGACGGAGATGTCGTGCGCGCCGCTGGTCTCGATGAGCACGGTGCGTCCGGCATCGCAGAGCGCGGTCATCAGCGGGTGGACATTCTTTTGCAAAAGCGGCTCGCCGCCGGTGACTTCGACGAGCGGGCAGTCGAACGCGAGCACTTCGGCGAGCACGTCGGCGACGGTGCGCTTTTTGCCTTCGTAAAAGGAGTACTCCGTGTCGCAGTAGGTGCAGCGCAGGTCGCACGCGGTGAGGCGCACGAAGACGCAGCGCCAGCCCGCCCACGAACTCTCGCCCTGCACGGACTCGTAGATTTCGTTGATCTTTAGCGTGGGCGCTTTGGCGGTGGCGACAGACATGTTTGGGACAGAATTAACAGAATTAACAGAATGGGAAAGGGGCCGCGGAACGTGGGTGCGTTTGCCTGGAATGCACACCACATAATTCTGTGAATTCTGTTCATTCTGTCCAAACTCCGCGCTTCCATGCCCAACCGTATCGACCAGAAATTCGCCGGCCTCCGCGCCGCGGGAAAAAAGGCGCTCATCGCCTACATCGCCGCGGGCGATCCCCATCTCGACGCAACTCGCGAACTGGCCTGGGCGTTTGAAAAGGCCGGGATCGATATTCTCGAACTCGGCGTCCCGTTTTCCGATCCGCTGGCGGATGGCGTGGTCAATCAGCTCGCCGCGACGCGGGCGCT
This sequence comes from Chthoniobacter sp., assembly GCA_025351065.1. Lineage (GTDB taxonomy): Bacteria > Verrucomicrobiota > Verrucomicrobiia > Chthoniobacterales > Chthoniobacteraceae > Chthoniobacter. The sequence goes on from JANXWQ010000324.1 coordinate 3,782, forward strand.
GGCGGCGGGGACGACCGTGCGCAAAGTGCTCGATTGCGTGCGCGCGATCCGCGCGCAGTCGCAGCTCCCCATCGTGCTCTACACGTACAT
>JANXWQ010000337.1 GCA_025351065.1 Chthoniobacter sp.
CGGCAAGAAACCTTGGCGAGTCTCGAAGGGCATCGGATCGTTTCTCCTATTCGAGTTCGGTCGTCGCCATCGCACCGAAGACGGTAGCCAACGCGGAACTTACACCCTCTGGATTTACTTGGCAGATTGGCGCATCAGAGACGCACGCCGCGAATTGGCGCACTCAGAATCACCCGACAAACGCATTCATCAAGCGGCGGAGGCTCTCACACGCAAGAAGCTTGAGGGCGTTGTCCTCAGCACGGCAGTTCTCAAGCGCAAACTCCGCTACGGAGCTGCATTTCACTTCGAGGACGGCCACAGCTTACGGGCCACGATGTATGATCGCACCAAGGACGACACGATCTTCATGCTCTACACCCCAGCAGCGTGTCATTCCTACAACAGCAACGGAGCCATCGCTACCGAAGCAATCGATCGGCAATGACACCAAATGCGCCTAACCCTGCGCTGCCGCGCACTGCTCCGGCTGTCACGCTGGCTGCTTCCGTCCACCGCCTTTCCCCCACCGCGCAGCCAGCACGCCAGCCTCCGCCGTCGCTGAGCTTGGGGTCGTGAGGCGTCGCTCGCGCTCCGCGATTTTCCATTTGCGCTTTGGCTTTCGCCGCCGAGAATCGCCGCTCTTTTTCCAAAACCATGACCAAACCCAAAGTCCTTGTCGCCGACCCCATCGCCCAGCGGGGCATTGATGAACTGAGCAACGGCGGCCTGCTCGAGGTGACCGTGAAGCTCGGCCTGAAGCCGGAGGAACTGCTCGCCATCATCGGCGAATTCCACGGCCTCGTCGTCCGCAGCGAGACGAAGGCGACGGCGAAGGTCATCGAGGCGGCGACGAATCTGAAGGTCATCGGGCGCGCGGGCGTGGGGGTGGATAATGTGGACGTGGATGCGGCGACGAAGCGCGGGATCATCGTGATGAACACGCCGGGCGGGAACACCATCTCGACCGCCGAGCACGCCTTTTCGCTCATGGTCTCGACGGCGCGGAACATCCCGCAGGCGGATGCTTCGGTGAAGAGCGGCAAGTGGGACCGCAAGACTTTCGTGGGCGTGGAGCTTTACAACAAGACGCTCGCCATCCTCGGCATGGGCCGCATCGGCACGGAGATCGCGCGGCGGGCGATCGCCTTCGGCATGCGCGTGCTGGCCTACGATCCGTATCTCTCGGCGAGCCGCGCGCGGTCGTTGCAGGTGGAGCTGATCGAGACGCTGGATGCGATCATCCCCGAGGCGGATTTCATCACCATGCACATGCCGCTCACGGCGGAGACGAAATACATGCTCAACGCCGAGCGCCTCGCGAAGACGAAGAAGGGCGTGCGCATCGTGAACTGCGCGCGCGGCGGGCTGATTGATGAGGCGGCGCTGGTCGAGGCGCTGAAAACGAAACACGTCGCGGCGGCGGCGCTGGACGTTTTTGAAACCGAGCCGCTGCCCGCGGACTCGCCGCTGCGCGGGCTGCCGAATCTCATCCTCACGCCGCACCTCGGCGCGTCCACCGCGGAGGCGCAGGAAGGCGTGGGCATCGAGGTCGCGGAGCAAATCCGCGCCGCGCTGCTGCAAGGCGAAATCCGCAACGCGGTGAACATGCCGAGCATCGACGCAAAGACGCTGGCCGCCGTCGGCCCGCACCTCGCGCTCGGCGAAAAGCTCGGCCTTTTCCTCTCGCAGATCGCCGCCAAACGCAGCGACAGCCTGAACATCAACTTCAGCGGCAAGATCAATGAAGTGGACACCACGCCGATCACGCGCGCGGTGCTCACCGGCTTCCTCCGCGCGGCCGGCGGCGGCGATGTGAATGTCGTCAACGCGCCCGCTTTCGCCGAAACCATCGGCCTGAAAATCACCGAATCGCGCGAGAGCAGCGTCGGCGATTTTGCGGAACTCATCGAACTCACCGCCACGGGCGAGAGCGGCTGGGTGTCCGTCGCGGGGACGTTCTTTGGCAGCACGCCGCGCATCGTGAAAATCAACGGGAAGCACGTCGAAGCGAAGCCGGAGGGCGTGGTCTTCATCCTCGAAAACCGCGACCGGCCCGGCATCGTGGGCCACGTCGGCACGCTGATGGGGCGGCACGGCGTGAACATCGCCAGCATGTCGCTCAGCCGCAATGAAGCCGGGGGCAGCGCGCTCACGGTGCTGAATCTCGACTCCGCGCCGGACGCGGCGCTGGTCAAGGAACTGCTTGCCGAGGGCGACATCAAAACAGCGCAGGTCGTGCAGTTGTGAAAATCACCTTCGCCTCGGAAGCGGCTCCGGCCAAGGATGCGGCGGTCGTCCGCTTCGTGCCGCGCGACCAGCGGGCGAAGCTGCAGCCGGCGGTGAGCGAGGAGGAGTTTTCCGGCAAGGCCAACGCGCTGCTCTACGCGCGGCATGACGGCACGCTGTGCGTGGGGCTCGGCGAGCGGGCGAAAATCGACGCCCACACGCTGCGCTCCGCTGCGGGCGCTGCGGCGATGTTTTTGAAAAAGATCGGGCGCGCGCGCGCCGTCGTGCAGCTCGCCGACTGGCCGCAGTTTGCCGGGCCGGTGGTCGAGGGAATGGTGCTCGCGGATTACCGCTTCGAGCGTTTCAAGACGAAGAAAAGCACGGTGCTTGAGAGCGTGAAAATCCAGGTGCTTGCCGAGGATTTGGCGGCGGCGAAAGCCGCCGGAAAGCACGGCGAGACCGTCGGCGAGGCGGTGAACTTTGCGCGCGATGTCGCCAACCAGCCCGCCAATCTGCTTTACCCCGAAACGCTCGCCGACCGCGCGGAAAAGCTCGGGCGCGACTTCGGTTTGGAGGTCACGGTTTTCGATGAGAAAAAACTGCGCGAGGGAAAATTCGGCGGGCTGATCGCGGTCGGGCAGGGGAGTGTGCGCGGGCCGCGGCTCATCGTCATTGAGCATCGCGGCGGGCCGAAAAGCGAGAAGCCCATCGCGCTCGTCGGCAAGGCGATCACCTTCGACACCGGCGGCATTTCCATCAAGC
>JANXWQ010000361.1 GCA_025351065.1 Chthoniobacter sp.
TCGCCCTGACAATGCCGCGCCATGTCAGAGGCCAGCACTCCCTGGGTGGGCTGCGAGTAGTGGCGGCAACCGGCGGCGTGAATGTGATGATCGCTGCTGATCCAGCCGAAGGCCGCGGCGTCAATCCAGCGTTTCACCTGAAAGTTCAGCTCCTTGAGGTTGCCGTTCACGTCGATCTCACGCTTTTCCAGGATGGATTCCGGGCCGCGCGAAAAAAATACGGTGAAATGTCCGTCCGGCAGCCGGATTTTCTCACCCTCCGTGCGATAGACCTGTGGCTGAAACCAAAAGTCCGGCGCGAGGCGTTTGGTCTGCGCAGGATAAACCCGCCCCAACGGATCGTGAATGATAAAGCTCGCCATGCAGGGCTGTCCTTTCTCGTCCTTCACGTGAAGCGTCAGCTCGCGGGCGGGCAGCGATTGAAAGAGCACATCACAATCGCTGCGAAAGCCGAGGTCCTGCGTGCCCTGTCCGACATCAAAGGTGAAACGTCCTTCAAGCTTCCCCGCATCGCGGCTGTAGATGGAGATCAATGCGTAATCCACCTTCGCTCCACTCAGCGTGCCGCGCATCGGGGGCTTGTCGTAGAGTTCGAAGTCGAGCCAGCGTTCGCGATTGGAGAGTTCGGAATCCGGCGTGTGGCTGCTCAGGACAAAGGAGCGCGCGGCTTGCGGACTCGTCACGGCAAGTGGTGCGGTGGTGCCGGCTTCATTGATGACTTTCACGAGGAAGAGCCGCCAGCCTTGCTCCACCAGCTCGGCCTTCGCCGGGCCCTGCACTGCTTTCACGCGCATCTCAGGATTGATGGTCACGACAAACAACGTCCGCGCATCGAATGCCTCCTGAATTTTGGCCGCGGACTCAGCGGTGTCGGGCAGCGCGATGGCTTTTTCCAAAGCGGATCGTTGCTCATTACTCAGCGGCTCTCCCAAAGTTCCAGTGGCTTCCACGACGCGCCGGCAGAGGGCGGCGAGGGGCTGGATTTCCGCGCTGACTGGCTCGGCGTGGAGTGGTGAAAGAGAAAGGAGCGCGAACAGCGGAATGACGAGCGGGCATTTCATCGGTAAAGTGTGTGGCTCGTGCAGACAAGGTTGTGAAGTTGGGATTCTTAGCCGAATCCACGAATGCTTCACTCCCAACGGCTGCGTCCGACCTGACGCGGTGGCGGCGGAGACAGGGAAGGCATGGGCGTATTCATTTCAACGACTCATGCGAGATTCCGCGAGGAAAAGGATCACCGCACTTCCCGGCAGACGATCTTTCCGGTTGACGGAGGGGTTTCATAACGCATCATCCCATCAAGATTGGAAGATGCGTCTGCCTGCTTCGCGGCGGCGTTCTGCTTTCACAAACCTTCAAATAATCACCAATGAGCACCACGACACTGACCACCAAATTCACCGACTACAAAGTCGCCGACATCAAGCTCGCCGACTGGGGCCGCAAGGAAATCGAGATCGCCGAGCAGGAGATGCCCGGCCTGGTTTCCATCCGCAAACAATACGCGCCGGGCCTGCCGCTGAAAGGCGTGCGCATCACCGGCTCGCTGCACATGACCATCCAGACGGCGGTGCTCATCGAGACGCTCGTCGCGCTCGGCGCGGATGTGCGCTGGGCTTCGTGCAACATTTTCTCCACGCAGGATCAAGCCGCCGCGGCCATTGCCGTCACCGGCGTGCCGGTCTTTGCATGGAAAGGCGAGAGCCTGGAGGAGTATTGGGACTGCACTTGGAAGGCGATCGTGAACAACGACGGCAAAGGCCCGCAGCTCGTCGTCGATGACGGCGGCGACGTGACGCTCTTCATCCACAAAGGCTACGAACTCGAAGAAGGCGATAAGTGGGTGGATAGCGAGTCGGGCTCCCATGAGGAGAAAGTTATTAAGGACTTGCTCAAGAAAATCCATGCGGAAAACGCCTTCATCTTCCACGAGATCGTGAAGGACTGGCGCGGCGTCTCCGAGGAGACTACGACCGGCGTGCATCGCCTCTACAAGCTGTGGGCCTTTGCCCTCATTGTTCACGATGGCCCTCCAAGTGCAGTCCCAATACTCCTCCAGGCTCTCGCCCTTCCACGCAAAGACTGGCACGCCGGTGACGGCAATGGCCGCGGCGGCTTGATCCTGCGTGGAGAAAATGTTGCACGAAGCCCAGCGCACATCGGCGCCGAGCGCGACGAGCGTCTCGATGAGCACCGCCGTCTGGATGGT
>JANXWQ010000564.1 GCA_025351065.1 Chthoniobacter sp.
GGCAATGGCAGCGGAGCCCAGGGCCGGTTGACGATCAATGGCGGGACGGTCAATGCCACCAATGGCTTTTATGCGGGCACCTCGGGGGGCAATGCCATCGTGAATGTCAACAACGGCACGCTTGATCTTGGCGGTTGGACGGAAATCGGACGTTACGGCGGCACGGCCGTGGTCAATGTGGACGGGCCTACATCAGTCCTCGATGGCACCAATAATGACTTGATGATCGGCTATAAGACGGGCTCCACCGGCACGGTGAACATTTTGAACGGCGGCACCATGACGCAGAACTGGTGGATCGTTCTCGGTCGCGAAGGCGGCCCCGGAACCACCGGCGTCATCAATGTGGATGGCAATGGATCGAAGCTGACCCAGACCAGCGGGCGGTTTATTCTGGGTGGCGATCCCAATGCGCCCACTTCATCTGGCACGGGTATTGTCAATATCAGCCACGGCGGTTTGATTGAGCTGTTCGGCGGCACCGATCGCGAGATCGACCTGGGCCGCGGGGTGGGTTCGACGGGGACGATGAACATCTCCACCGGCGGCATGTTCACAAACACGACCGATGCGACGGTCTTTCTCGGCGTCAACGGAGCCGCGGGTTACTTGAACATCACCGGGGCCGGCTCGCTGTTCAGCCATACGCCCAATATCAGCGACCCGCAGGCATCACCCATCATTGTTGGCTGGGACAGCACCAGCACTGGCGAAGTGCATGTCGATGGCGGCGGCACCCTAACCTCGTCGCAGGAAATCCGGGTGGCGGCCAACGGCGGAGCCAACGGCCTGCTAGGGGTTAATGGTGGCACTGTGACCGCTGGGGTTCTGAGCATCGGTCGCAATGGCGGCAGCGGGACAATGAATCTGCAATCCGGCTCGGTGACAACCAACGCTTGGACGACCGTCGGCCATGACGGCGGCAACGGCCTGCTGAATCTCACGGGTGGCGCGATCACGACTAACACCGATCATTTTTACGTGGCCATCGGCGGCTGCGGCACGACTGGCACGGTCAATCAGACCGGCGGCTCGGTGCTCAGCCATCGCGATGTCCGCATCGGGCAGGAGTCCTCGGCCTCGGGCACCTACAACCTCTCGGGAGCCGGCAGCACCGTCCATGCGGACAATGAACTCCACGTCGGCCTGAACAGCGGCACCGGGGTCTTGAATCAGTCCAATGGTGCAGTGTCCGCCGCGAATGTGCGCATTGGCACTGTGGGCACTTCGAGCGGCAGCGTCGCGCTCAGCGGAGGCACGCTGGCCGCCATCGGCGACCTGACCGTGGGCTGGCAGAATAACGCAGTAGGCAACCTCAGCGTCACCGGCGGGGCGATCACCGTGGGTGTGGATGCCTATGTCGGCGTGCGGGACAATGCCACCGGCAACTTTTCGATGACCGCTGGAACCATGACCGTCACTCGCGACCTGTACATCGCGGCAGATGCCGGAACTACGGGCAACGTCCAGTTTGACGGCGGGACGATTCAGGCGAAAGACTTCGTCTATGCGGGTGGCACGGCGTCGGTGAATTTCAACGGCGGCACAGTGAAGGCTGGACAGAATCAGGCGGACTTCTTTAATAACTTCAACCCCGGGATGAGTGAGATACAGGCGGGTGGCCTGATCTTTAACTCGAATGGTTTCACCGCGACGGCCAATAACAGCATGGATGGGGTCGGCGCCCTGACCAAGATCGGCAACGGCACGCTGGCCCTGACTGCGGCCAGCACCTATGCCGGCGGCACGGTCATCAACGCTGGCACGCTGAAAATCAATGCCAACGCGGCGCTCGGCAATGTCGCCAGTGGCTTGGCGATCAATAACAACGCGATCTTGCAGGCGTCGGCTCCCGTGACCACGAGCCGCACCGTGACGCTTGGCCCCGGTGGCGGGCAGATCGACACGAACGGCCAGACCGTAACGCTCGCCGTTGGGAGCAGTGTTACCGGCACGACACTGCGCGTAGCCGACTCGGCTGGCGGCGGCGTTTTGAACATCAACGGCGGCCAGACCTACGGCGCGCTGGTGACCAATGGCGGCACGACGAATGTCCGTACGGCGCTGGGCAGCGGAACCTCCACGCTCACGGCCAATGCGACGACTAACATCTATGTCAGCCAGACGCTGGCTTCTTTGACCATTGGCAACGGCGCGGTGGTGACCTTTGGCGACGGCCTGCCGTTTAGCCCAGGACCGGGCAAGTCCGCGGCCTCGTTTGGGGGCAGCGCCGGGGTGGTGCCGGAGCCCGGCTCGATCGGCTTGCTCGTGGTCGGGGCGCTTGGCCTCATGGCTCGCCGGCGGCGGACGAGCTAGCCGGGTGGCAGTTCCGCCTTGCCGGGCGGTGGCTGGCGCGTGACGATGCTGCGCATGTCCCCCAAGCCGATCCGCCGCGCCCGCCTTGGGCAGCCGCCAAAGGTGGCGCTACTGGTCGAGACCTCGAACGCCTACGCGCGCGGGCTGCTGGCGGGGATCGAGGATTACATCCGCGTGCATGGGCCGTGGAGCGTGTACCTGGGCGCGCGCGGGCGCGGGGACCGGCCGCCGGACTGGCCGGCCAGGTGGGACGGCGACGGCATTATCGCGCGGATCGAGAACCGGAGCATCGCCCGTGCGCTCGAGGCATGCGCGTACCGGTGGTGGACCTGAGCGCAGCGGGACTGCTGCCCCGGGCACCGGTGGTGACGACGGACAATGCGGCCATCGCGCGGCTGGCGGTGCAGCGCTCGCGGACAGCGCGTGCTGGATGCGTGCCGGCGCGCGGGGCTGGCCGTGCCGGAGGAGGTGGCCGTGCTCGGGGTGGACAATGACGAGCTGCTGTGCGCGCTTTCGCCGCCGCCGCTCTCCAGCATCCGCCTCAACACGCCGCGCACCGGCTGGCAGGCGGCGGCGCTGCTGGCGCTGATGATGGGCGGGGAAAAAGTGCCCGTGGAGACGCAATGGGTGCCGCCGCTCAGCGTCGTCACACGGCAGAGCACCGACGTGCTGGCGGTGGACGATCCGCCGGTGGCGCGGGCGCTGCACTACATCCGCGAGCACGCCTGCGACGGGCTCGGCGTGAGCGATGTGCTGCGGCACTGCCCCATGGCGCGGCGTACGCTGGAGGCGCTGCTGGGCCGCACCCCGCGCGAGGAAATCGCGCGCGTGCAGCTCGGCCGCGTGAAGGAATTGCTGGCGGGCACCGACCTGGCGCTGGCGGAAATCGCGGGCCGTGCGGGCTCCCGGCACACGGAGTATCTGAGCGTTTTTTTCAAACGGGAAATGCGGCTGACGCCCGGCGAATTCCGCAAGCAGCACGGCCCGGGCGGCTGAAAAAACGGCGGGGCGGGTTTTGCGCAAAAACTCAGTATCTGGCAGGCGGGGGCAGAAGCCGGTCGGGCCGTTCTCGGCGTAGAACTCGAGCAGCCCGGCGATGTTGGAAACATCAGTGTCGGCGCGGCACTGCCGCCAGAACGGGGTGTCGGACGCGGTGTTGAGCCGGTAGTGCAGGGCGAGAAAATCGCGGAGTCGGTCCAGCCCTGCGCGGCCAGGTCGTTGTAGAGCGCGCGCATAGTGGGCGTGGGGCGGAGGCCGCTGCGGTCGAAGAACTCCACGAGCGTCTGCGTGTGGGCGCAGACGGTCATCAGCGCGGTGGCTTCGAGCGGCTCGACGAAGCCGCACGCATTGCCAATGGCGACGACGTTTTCCACCCACGGCCGCTGGTAGCAGCCGGAGCGGAATTTCACGATGCGCGGCGCCTGCGGGGTTTTCGGGTTCTTGCGCAAAAACTCATCCGCCGCCGCGTCGTCCGAGATGGCCTGCGAGCAATAGACGTAGCCGCGGTTGATGTGGTGCTCGTGCTCGATCTGCCAGGCCCAGCCGGCGTCCATGGTCTTGGCGGTGGTGTAGGGCAGGATGGGTTCGTCGGTGCGCTCCCAGCCGCCGACCACGGCGCGGTCGCAAAAAAGTGCGCGGTCGAAACTCACAAACGGTTCCTCCAGCGCCTTGCCGAGCAGCTCGCTGCGGAAGCCGCTGGCATCCACGAAAAAGTCCGCCTCGAACCGGCGTCCGTCTTCCAAATGCACCGCCGCGATACCTGCCGCGCCGCGCTCGCTGCCGGTCACTTTGCCGTCGATGATCTCGACGCCGTTTTCCCGCGCGACCAGCTCCAGCACGCTGACGAACTTTTGGTTTTCGATATGAAAAGCGTGCCAGCTCTGGATGTCCGGGCAGCCATCGGGCTGGCGCGGAAAGACCCGGCCATGCGCCATCAGCGCCGCGGGCACGCCGGCGCAGCGGAAGTCCTCGTCGCAGTAGTAGCCGTTGGGCGCGGGCAGGTCGCTCCACTGCCTGTCGAGCTGCTGGTCAAAGGTGTAGTCGAAGCGCCCGCGCGGCCCCCAGAGGAAGCGGATGCCGAGCTTCCACGTCGGCTCGGCCAGCTCGTGAAAACGCTTCCGGCTGATGCCGAGGAAGTCGAAGATGTGCTTCGGAAAATTCGGCGTCGTCCCCTCGCCCACGCCGATCACGCCCAGCTCCGGGCTGCGCACCACGCGGACGGCGAGCTGCGGGAGTTTCCGTTTGAGCGAAATCGCGGCGATCAGGCCGGCGCTGCCCGCGCCGAGGACGAGGAGGTTTTTTTTGGTGGCGGGTCGTGGAGGAGAAAACGCGCTGGATAACTGGGGCGTCAATGCCGATTTTGCTGATGAAACCGCTCGACGGAGCCGTGCGCGATTTCTCAGTCGAGATGCGCGAAAACTCATTGTATGAGGAAACTTGTGGGCCATAGTGGCGAGGTTTCCGCATCCATCCTCGTCACCCGTCATCATGAAAAAGCAACCCATCCTCTCCAAGAGCATCTCCTCCCTTATGCTCATCGGCGCGATCAGCACCCTCCCACAGGCCTACGCCGGCGACACCACTTGGACGGGTGGCGGTGCTAGCAATGTTTGGGGCGATACGAATAACTGGGGCGGCACGAACGTTTTCACAAATTACGGTACTGTTAGGTTCACGCTCAATGGGGGTGGCACGCAGGGCACAACCAGCGTCGTTAATAGCAATATCAGCCAAAATGGATTGTTCTGGAGTGGCACGAGTAGTTGGACGCTGAACAACTCGGGCGGTGCAGTCATCTCTCTGTTCGATAGCGGAGGCACGCAGGCGAAGATTGAAAATCAGAGCACTAGTCTAGTCACGATCAATGCCCCCATCACCTTTGCGGCGAACAACGTTTCGCCGCCCAATCCTTTTGGTGAACTCAACGCCGTGAACGGCGACATCACTTTCGGAACCGGCACGCTGACCGTCAACGGATCATCCGTGAACGGTATCAAGCTCTTCGGCAGCAACCACACGGCCACCTTCAACAACACCGTCAGCGCCAGCGGCAAGTGGTTCGGCATGACGGCGGCAAACGACATCATGGCCATCGGCGGCGCCTTCACCTCCGCCGACATCTATGTGATGAACGGCGGCACGCTGAAGGTGAACAGCGGCGCCTCCATCACCACCAGCGCGCTGCGCCTCGGTGGCGACTTTGGCAACACCGGCAATCAGAACCAGACGCTCGGCGGCACCTTGCAGTTCACCGTCCTCACCGGTGGCCAGAGTTTCGGGAGCATCATCAATTCCGTGAGCGGCAACACTTCCAATGCGCTGCTCATCGACTCGCTCAGCACCAGCGGCACCAACACGATCAGCGGCAACATCTTCCTTGATTCCGCTCTGCGGGTGAATCAGGCGTCGGGCGGCGCGCTGTCGATCACTAATGCGACGCTCGATCTGAAAGCCCAGACGCTGACCCTCACGGGCAGTGGCGGCAGCATCGGGATCACTGAAGTGATTGGGAACAGCACCGGGAGCGGCCAGCTTGTGGTGGGAGTCAACGGCACGGCTGGTGGCCCGACCGTGACCCTCTCTAACGCCAACACTTACAGCGGCGACACCTTCGTGCGCGCCGGCACGCTGGCCTTCACCTCCGCAGGTTCGGCGGCCAGTACAACGATCCGTCTTGGTTCGTCGAGTGGCACGACCGTAACCGCAAACATCAATTTTACGACCGCCACTGGCGGCGTCAGCATCGGCAGCACGATCAACCCTGTCACGACCAGCGGCTCTGGCACGCTGACACTGAATTCCCAGAACACGTCCGGAACCAACACCTACTCCGGTCACATTGGCATGGATCGCAACTTTACGATCACGCAGGCGGCCAGCGGTACGCTCAACATTACCCAAGCGCGCGCTGGCGGCGTGGGGACAACAACCGGCATGGACATTAAAGGCAACACGTTGCAATTGATTGGCTCAGGATCGACCACCGGAGTCACTGGCACCATCAACGTGAGCGGCGATATCTACAACTCAACCGGATCGGGTGTTGTTACTATTGGTGGCGGCACGACCGCAACAGGCGTCGCAGTAACTCTTTCAGGAGTTGCCAACACTTACACGGGCGGGACAAACCTTGATACCAATTCGATCCTAAATATCAATAGCGTCGGCGCGATCGGCACCGGCGCGCTGACATTGTCTGGCAACGGTACGATCGACAACACCAGTGGCGCGGCGAAGGTTCTTGCCAATAGCAACGCGCTGACGCTGAGTGGCGGAAGCATCACCTTCACCGGCACGAACGGCGCCAACTCGAACCTGGCATTCGGTGCACTTACAATCAGCGGTGCCGGGCGCACAATCACCACGAGCAATGCCGCGAGCACACTGACCGTCGGCGCGGTGAACGATGCCGGTGGTGCGAGGAAGCTCAACAAGGCCGGTGCAGGAACTTTGCTCTTGAGCGCCGCGGGTGGCACATGGACGGGAGGCGCAGATGTGGACGCCGGCACCCTGAAACTAGGTGCGACGAACGCAATCACAGCCGGCAACAACGTAACCGTTGCGGGGCAAGGGTCCGGCACTGCCGCCATTCTCGACCTCGCTGGTTTCAACCAAAGCGTCGCACTGCTGACGCTGGGCGGTGCGACGACCACGAGCGGCGCCACGGTGACCAACTCCAGCGGAACCAGTACATTGACCGTAACAGGCGGCGTGACCTACTCGGCAACCAACAATCCTCTTGGCGCTACCATTTCAACGTCGAGGCTCGATCTGAACGGCGCGACCCAAACTTTCACCGTCGGTGACAGCAGCAATGCGGCCAATGACCTGAGCGTTTCTTCGATCGTCCAGAACGGCGCGCTCACCAAAACTGGCGCGGGTACTCTGGCATTGAGCGGTCCTAACACTTACAGCGGCGCCACGACCGTTTCGGGCGGCGCGCTCCTGGTGACTGGCAGCATTGGCAGTTCGACGCAGGTCAACGTCACCTCCGGGACGCTGCTGCTCGGCGGCTCGAATAAGATCGGTGACACGGCTGCGCTTCAACTCGGCGGCGGCACGTTCAACACGGGTGGCTTCAGCGACACGCTGGGTGCGCTGACGCTGACGGCGACCTCGACGATTAATTTCGGCGGCGGGAGCGCGAGCGAACTGACCTTCACCACCCTGACCCTCGGGAGCAACAGCCTGAATATCTGGAATTGGACGACGACCAATGGGCTGGGGGCGGACACCGGGACGGCGGGCGACGGCCTGAGGGACCGCCTGCTGTTCACCACCCTCGGGACTTTGAGCGCCACGGAACTGAGCCAGATTCACTTCTTCAGTGGCGCTGGCTCTGGCGCACTGGGCGACGGGCGGCAGATTTCCTTTGGCGGCAATCAGGAACTCGTACCCGTGCCCGAGCCGACCACGATCTTTGGCGCGCTGGTACTGCTCGGGCTGGTCGGCTACCGCGAACGGCGGCGCTTCCGCCGCGCGGCGACCGTGAGCTGACGGCGGCGCTTTTTTTCCGGCGGACGCCGGCTCCGCGAAGGTCGTGCGCGATTTCTCACGCGAAATGCGCGCGATCTCATTTGATGTGCAAAGCGGATAGCTGATTGTGGAAAAATCCGCCGTTTTTCCCTCCACACGCTGCCCCTATGAAAAAGAACCCCATCCTCTCGAAAAGCATTTCGTCGCTGCTGTTTGTCGGCGCGCTCGCCAGCCTGCCCGGCAGCCCGTCCGCCTACGCCGACGGCACCTGGACGGGTGGCGGCACGGGCACGAACTGGAGCGACAACGGCAACTGGGGCGGCGCGCAGCCGACCTGCGGCAAGCTCACTTTCACCACCGGCGGCACGCAGGGCGACACAAGCGTGGTCGATCAAAACTACAACGAAAACAAGCTCCTCTGGACCGGCACCGAGACGTGGGTGCTGAATAACTCCGGCGGCTTCGGCCTTTCGTTTTTCGACCTCGGCGGCACCGTCGCGGCGAAGCTCGAAAACCAAAGCACCGGCTCGGTCACGATCAATGCACCCATTACTTTTGCCGGCACCGCGGGGCCGGCCTGGGGCGAAATCAACGCGGTCAATGGCGATGTTACTTTTGGCTCCGGCGGCCCGCTGACCGTGAGCGGCGCAGTCGTCGCCGGTATCAAGCTGTTTGGCAGCGGACACACCACGACTTTCAACAACACCGTGAGCGCGACCGGCCGCTGGTTCGCGACCACGGGGCCGACGGCGACGACCGTGGTGGTGGGCGGCTCCTTCACCTCGGGCGAACTTTATATAATGAACGGCAGCACGCTGAGACTCGACAGCGCCGGCACCATCACGACCAGCGGGCTGCGGCTGGGCGGCGACTTTGGCACCACGCTGACTCAGGATCTGACCAAGGGCGCGACCTTTGCCCTGTCCGCGGCGGCGGGCGGGCAGTCGTTTGCCGGCAATATCAATAGCGTCACCGGCAACACCTCAGCGGCGCTGCTCGTGGACTCGCAGAATACCAGCGGCACCAACACGCTGAGCGGCAGCGTCTTTCTGAATGCGCCCCTCAAGTTCCAACAGGCGGCGGGCGGCACGCTCACGCTTAGTGGCAACAATACCTATGCCGGCGGGACCACGCTCACGGCTGGCACGCTGGCCGTGGGTCACAATAATGCCTTGGGCACCATTGGGTTGACCATCAACGGCACGGCCACCCTGCAGGCCAGTGTGGAGAACATCACGCTCCCCATGCGGTCACGCTCAGCACGAGCAGCGCGCTGACCATCGGCGGGACGAATAACCTGACCCTGAACGGCGCTCTCACCCACTCCGGCGGCAATCGGACGCTGATAGTCAGCAATGTGGGCACGACCACGCTTGCAGGGTCGCTCTATCTTTCGGAAGCGTCCGGCAGCGGACGGACTTTGACCCTTACCGATAGCAGCTCCGTCGTGATTAGCGGCACGATTGCGAACTTCAACGGCAGCGGCACCGCAGGCAGTCTCGTCGTGAATGGCGCCGGTTCGCTGACTCTTTCAGGCATCAACACCTATACCGGCACCACCCAACTGAGTTCCGGCACGGTCAATGTGAACAGCACGACCGCCTTCGGCAGCGGCGCGGGAGTGGTGGCTATTAACAGCGTCACCCTCGATAACACCAGCGGCTCCGCCAAGACCCTGGCCAACAACAATGCCTTTACCCTCGGGGGCACTAACATCTTTACGGGCACCAACGATTTGAACCTGGGCACAGGGGCCATGGCGTTGAACGGAGCGACCCGCACCTGGACGGTCAATGGCGGCATCCTGACGGTCGGGGCAACCTCACGGGCGGTAGTGCGACCATTGGCCTCACCAAGGCGGGCGCGGGCACGCTGAAGCTGGCGGGCGCGGCGAACGGTTCCATCGGTACGCTGACGATGAACGCGGGCATGGTGGATTTGGGGACGGACCTGGGGTTTCTCGGGGCCACGATGGTCGCCGGGACGGGCGGCACCATCAACACCAGTGGCGGCAGAATCGTGCTGAATGTCGCAGCCGGCGATCTCGGCGTGGCCAACGGCGGCACCCTGACCGTCAATGCAGTCATCGCGGACGGCACGCAGACGGCCATTGATTTTTGGAACATCGCGAATGGCACGGGCATTGTCGTCTTGAATGCCGCCAACACCTTTTCCGGCACGACCAACCTCCAACAGCGTGGCGACCATTGGCAACAGCGGCAGCGCCGGAGGCCTGGGCAAGAACGGGACTTTCCATATCAGCACCGCGGGCAGTGCGGCGACCTTGAAATACACCGGGACGGGGGAAACCAATGAACGCGTGCTTGACTTGGCCGGAACAACCAGCGGTTCGACGCTTGATCACTCGGGCACGGGCTTGCTGAAGTTCACCGCAAACATGACGGCGACGGGCGGGGGGGGCGAAGACGCTCACCTTGCAGGGTTCCACGGCGGGTACCGGGAAACTGGCCGGTGCGATTGTCGAGAACACCACCACGAACAGAACTTCAGTGGTAAAAGTGGGCACCGGCACATGGACCCTCTCCGGCGCCAGCACCTACACGGGCGGGACGCGTGCCAATGCCGGCACCCTGATTCTCTCGGGAACCCGCCCGCATTCCGGTGCCGCTGATTTCATCTCCGTGAACAACGTTGGCGCGCAGAATGCCGTGCTCAAGATCGTCGCGGGAGCGAACATCGGTTTTTATGACATGCCAATCGCTGAGGGAACCAATTCCAGCGGGGCGGTGTATCAGAGCGGCGGCACGATGACGGGGAACCGGCCGTCGAACAATGCTGACTTTATAGTTGGCACAGGCACGACCAGCTACGGTTACTATCTGCTCTCCGGCGGAACCATGAACCTGGCAGCGACCTCGGGTATCGCCTCCATAGGCCTGGGCAGCGGGGCCACCGGCGTCATGGACATGACTGGCGGCTCTTTCAGCGCGGGGGAATGGATCGTCATTGGCCGCGGCGCCACCACGAGTGCTGGACTGCTCAATGTCACGGGCGGCACGGTGAACATTGGAAGTGTTAACGCAAACGCGCTGGCCCTTAACTGGGCGGCAACATCGGGAGCCGTATCTTTGTTCAACGTTGGTGGTGGCGCTGGTCTGGCAACCGTCACTAGTCCCAGCACCGCGACGGCTACCAAAGGCCTTGATTTGGCGAACGCTAATATCGCGGGGACTCTCGGAGTGGCTAACTTGCTGACGAATGGCACCCTGACAGTGAATAGTGTGACTGTTAGCAATGCGAACCCTACCGCGCTGCTGAACTTCAACGGCGGCACACTGAAGGCAACGCCGACCAACAACGGTGCCGCCTTTATGACCAGTGCCAACATGGACGGCGTTTATGTTTACAACAGCGGCGGCACGATCGATAACAACGGGACAGCCATTACCATCAGCAATCCATTGCTCACTACGGCTGGCACCGGGGTCACGAACATCGCCGTGACGAATGGCGCCTCCGGTTACATTGGAGCGCCGATGGCAAAGATCACGGGCGGCACGGGCACTACCGCGACCGCTTTCGCGAACTTGGTGGACGATGGCACCGGCAACGGCACGTTCAAAGTCGGCACGATCACGAGCGCTGGTGTTTACAGCGTGGTGCCGACGACCGTGACCCTCACGGGCGGTGGCGTATCCACAGCCGCGACAATTCTGCGATTACTACCGGAACTAATACAAGCGGCGGGATGGCGTTTGCCGGCAGCGGCACGACCACGCTCAGTGGTGCCAGCACTTTCAGCGGCAACGTCGCGGTCAATGCCGGCACGCTGTCGGCGAACTTCACCAACATCGGTAATCCGCTCACCGGCGCGCCGGGCAACGAGACCATCGCCGGGCGCACCGTCACGGTGGCCTCCCGCGCGACGCTGCGCCTCAACGTCAACGACATCTTTGGCAACGGGCTGGCGGTCGCGGCGAACCTGCCGTCACTGACCATCAACGGCACGATGAGCACGCTGCGCTACAACCAGATCGGCGCGCTCACCTTGAACGGAGCCACGCTGAGCAGCGCCAACACCACCGACTCGGGTAACTACCAGAACTACCAGTTCCTCGGCGACGTGACCGTGGGCGGCAGCGCGCCGTCTCTCATCAGCTCGACGGGCGCGGCAAATTTCGACGGCAACCATCTCTTCACCAACACGACCTTCAACGTCGCCGACGCGACTGGCAGTGCGGCCACGGATCTCACCGTCGCCACGCCGCTGCGCAACCAGTCCGGCAACTACGCGCTCGCCGCGGGCGGCTTCACCAAAACCGGCGCGGGTAAAATGGAACTGACCGGCACGAGCACCTACACCGGCGCGACTTCGGTGACGAACGGCGTGCTGCTCCTGCGCGGCACCGGAGCGGTCAACAGCAGCAGCGGCCTCACCGTCAATCGGTGCGGGGGCGAAGTTCGTGCAGGACAGTTCCGTCGCGGTCACACCGACGGTGACGCTGACGCAGGGCACCGTTGACGGCACGGGCACGATCAACACGGTCAACGCGGCCGCCGGCACGATCACGCAGAACATTGACAATGCGCTCAGCGGCACGGCGGCGCTGGTCTTGAACAGCAGTGCAACCCTTGGCAATGCGAACACCTACAGCGGCGGCACCACGCTCAATGCCGGCACGCTGATCATCAACCAGGCCACCGCCATCGGCACCGGCCGGCTGACGCTGAACGGTGGCACCTTGGATAACAGCTCCCTGACCCTGACGAACAACAACGTGCAGACGTGGGGCGGCGGGGCCAGCGTCGCCTTTGCCGGCACCAACAGCCTGAACCTCGGCACCGGGGCGGTAACGCTCGGCACGGATGCCTCGGTAGGTTCCTTTACCCTGACCAATAACAGCGCGCTGTCCGGCACCTCATTGGCCGTGGGCGGGGCCGTCACCGCCGGCACGGGCGGTGCCGCGGGCCTGAAGACCTTGAACATCGCCGGCGCAGGCGGCACGGCGCTCACGGGGAATGTGACCATAGGCACAGCGACCGGCTTGATCCTGAACGATACCAGCAGCGGCACGCTGACCCTCTCCGGTGCGGCCAGCAGCATCACCACGCTGAACGTCAACGGCGGAGCGAGCAGCATCATCGATCTCGGCGCGGGCAGCCTGACGCTCGGCAACGGCGGCAGCACCATTTTGCAATCGACGACCGGCGGCACGATCAACGGCTCCGGTGCCAGCGCCATCGTGCTCGGCAGCAATGGTGGCGACTTCGGCACGGCGGGCGGCACGACGCTCACGGTGAACGCAAAAATCTCCGGCGCGAACGGGGTGGATTTCTACAACGCCAATGGCGGCTCCGGCTTCGGCACCATCACGCTGACCACCGCGAATACCTGGACGGGCGCGACCAACGTCGAGAACACCAAGGTTGACCTGACGGGATCCATCAACGCCGCCAACACCGCGAACGTCGGCCAGGTGACGGTGGGCGACCTAAATGCGATTCCCGCCCTGCTCGTGGTGAGTGGCGGCACGGTCAACGCCACGAAGACCAGCATCCCGAGCCTTGCCGTCGGCAGCGTGGCTGGCGCGGTTGGGGCGATTAACATGACGTCCGGCACGATCAACACGACGAGCGAATTGCACCTGGGCCGCAGTTTGGGAGCCTATGCGGCCTTCACCATGAGCGGCGGCACCGTCAACTCCGGCAACTGGCTGGTGGTTGGCGGCAACAATGACCGCGCGGTAATCAACCAAAGCGGCGGCGCCATCAATGTGGCCGCCAACCGCATGACCGTCGGCGCGGGCGGCGCGGGCTCGATCGCTGTGGTCAACCAGAGCGGCGGCACCTTCACCTCGACCGCCGGGGCCAACACCGGCATTTTCGTGGGTGAAAACGGCACGGGCACCTACACGCTGAGCGGCACGGGAGCCATCACCCTGAATACCACCGGCGCAGTCGCCAGCGGCACCTTGCAGTTTGCCGGCAATGTCACCTCGCTGGCGGGTAACTTCAACTTGAACGGCGGCACCCTCACCGCGTTTGGTGTGACCAAGGGAGCCAGCACCGCCGGCGGGGTCTATGCCTTCAACTTCAACGGCGGCACGCTCAAGGCCAACGCCGCCAACGCCGCGTTCTTCGCCGCGCTGGCCAACACCAGCACCTACGTCAACGGGGCGTTCAGCGCGTTCTCTGGCGGCGGCACCATCGACGACGGCGGCTTTGCCGTCACCGTCGCCCAGCCGCTCCTCGCGCCGACCGGCAATGGGTCAGTTCCATCGCGGTCACCGGCGGCGCGGGTTACCTCGACACGCCGCTCGTGCTCATCTCCGGCGGCGGCGGCACCGGCGCGGCCATCGGCACGGTCAGCAACGGCACGCTCGCTCTCACCGGCGGAGCAGCGATTGCGGATGCCGGAGCCGTTTCCCTGGCGAATGTGGCCGGAGCGACGCTGCTGCTGAACGCCAGCGAAACCATCGGCTCGCTGGCCGGCGGCGGCGTCCTGGGCGGCACGGTCAGTTTCGGCGCAAACACGCTGAACACCGGCGACGCCGGCACCACGACTTTTGCCGGAGCCCTCTCTGGCGCTGGCGGGCAGGTCATCAAGCAGGGCGCGGGCACCTTCAACATCACCGGCGCGCAGACCTATGCCGGCCTGACCACGACGGGCGGCGTGACCAACATCTACACCGCGCTCGGCACCGGCACCTCGACCCTGACCGCCAACGCCACGACGAACATCTACGCGAGCCAGACACTCGCCTCGCTAACCATTGGCAGTGGAACCACCGTGACCTTTGGCGACGGCCTGCCGTTTGCGCCTGCGGCGGAAAAATTTGGCGCACCCGCGGCACTCGTCCCCGAGCCCGGCACGCTCGGCCTGCTCATGGTCTGCGCGCTCGGCCTGCTGGGCCGTCGGCGGCGGGCAGCGTAAGCCGTCCGGCCAATCGGGGGTCAGTTCCCCAGCGGCGTCTCGGCGCTGCCTGGCGGGCTGGCGGGCACTTGGAATTTCTCCACCGCGTCGGGCTTCGACGGGTCGAAAACGGGCACGTCGTCCGCGAGGAATTTCACCAGCGGCAGCTTCGTTTCGCGCAATCCTTCGACCACGCAGCGGGCCACTTCGTAGGCGCCGTAGTTGTTGTGGTGCGTGCCGTCGCCGGGTTTGAAAAGCGCGCCGGATTTTTCCGGGCCGAGCGCCTCGTAAAGCCGCGTGCTGAGCGCGTGCAGGTCGATGAGCGGCACCATTTCCTCCCGCGCCGCCTGCCGCACCGCCTCGGGATAATCGCCGTGGCTGTTGCGCAGCGTGCCGTCTTTTTCAAACGTGCGCCGCTGCACCGGCGTGACCAGCACCGGCTGCGCGCCGTGCTTCCGCACCTCGGCCACGTACTGTTTCAGCGACGCCTTGTAAGTCGTGAACGCGCCCACGCCCTCGCCCTTTTCCTTCTCGTCGTTGTGCCCGAACTGGATGAGCACCGTGTCGCCCGCCTTCACCTTGCTCGCGACTTTTTCGAGCCGTTTCGCGCCAAGCGAACTGCGCAGCGACTCGCCGGATTCCGCGTAGTTTGCCACGGCGATGTCCGGTTTGAAAAAGCGCGTGAACATCTGGCCCCAGCTCGCGTAGGGCTCGCCCGGCTGATCGCAAACCGTGGAGTCGCCGAGCAGATAGACGGTCGGCACATCCGCCTTCGCGATTTCCACCGCCGCCACTCGCGGGCGCGCGCCGCTGAATTCCAGCGTCAGCTTGTCATCCCAGTTCGTCATCTCCGTCGTGCGTTCGCGCTCCTTCAGCTTCACCTCCGCGCCCGGTGCGATGCGCGGGGTGCGCACATTCACCACAAAATTGCGCGTCTCAAATTTTCCCGTCGCCGTCCGCACATTCTCCAGCATCAGCCGGCGCAACTCGGCCTTGATCGTGGTCGCCGATTCGCCTTCCGCCGCGCCGAGCGTGACCGTCACACGGTAGTTCCCCTCCGGCAGTGCGACCGAAAAAAAGGCGGGCGTCGCGCCCGGCTCAAAACCGGAGCCGGACTCCGCAGAGAAAAGCGTTGCTGGCAAAACCTGCCGCACACCCGCCACGCCCGGCCCCGCGCGAAAGTCAAATTTCACCGGCAGCGCCACCTCCCCCGCGGCCAGCGCGGAAGGGAGCAGGAGGAGCAAAAGGACGCGGAAATTATTCATGGCCGGCCAGCTCGCTGACCGGCGCGGCTTTCGCGACCTCGACGGCGTAGGTGTGCGTGGCCCCGTGCATATTCGAGCGGAAGACGACCCACTTTCCATCGGGCGTAAAGGTCACGTTCGGTTCGAGGTCGTAGTTGTGCTTCGACAGATCGACCAGCCGCTCGGCCTCCAGCCAGCCGGTCTTCATAAGTTCGCCCGTCGGCGACGGCACGCCCGCCAGTCGCGGGCGGAAAAGGTAAATCCACTGCCCGTTCCCCGGCGTCTCCAGCCGGCGGCCGTCCGGCGCGCGGTTCGCCACGCTGCCCGGCCCGCCGCCGTCGCCGGCGAAAAGCTGGCCGTCCGGCGACACGTTGTAATGCACTGACCACTCGTTGCGCTCGACATGATATTGCGTCCGCACGCCCGTCGCCAAATCCACGCCCGCGAGCCAGAACACTCCGCTCTTCGGCGTCTGCAAATCGTACCATACCGCCTTTCCGTCCGGGCTAAAAAACTCGTGGCCGGCGATCTCCATTTCCATCGTCCGCCGGTGCATGAGCCGCAGTGCCGTGCCGTCGTCGCGCACCGTCCAGATGCGGTCCACAAAATGCCACGGCCCCTCGTGGCAAAACATGACCAGCCGCGGATCGGTCGGCGAGCATTGCAGATGGTTGGTCCAGTCGTTTTCGCGATGAATCACCCGCACCTCCCCCGTCGCGATTTGCACCGTGTAAATCATCATCGCGCGCCCCGCCGCCCAGCGCTCCTCCAGCTTTCCGCCATCCTCGCCGGGCGGAGCCTTGCGCGGTGCCGCACTCCCGTCCGGATCGCCGGCGATGCCTACGATTTCCGACTCGTCCGCATTGACCGTGATGTTGCCGCCGCGCCCCGCGCCCGGCGGAATTTTCGCCACCTCGCGCGTCACTTTCGTCTCGAGGTCGGTCGCAAAAATCGACCCGTCGCGCGTGTAGTACACCTGCCCCGTCTTGCGTCCCGTGACCAGTACCCCCGCGCGCCCCTGCACGACCGGCTCGAGCGCGCGTGTTTCGAGATTCACCGTCGAGAGCCCGCCCGGCGTACACAGCACCAGCTTGCGGCCATCGGCGGAGTAGGCGTTTTGGTGAAAATACAAACTCGCGCTGCCCGCCTCGCGCGACAGCCGCACCACGCGATGCCCCGTCGCCGGCTCGACCCACTCCACCGGCGGCTCCGCGGCGCACACCGCCCGCGAGCACAGGCCGAGGAGCGGCAGAAAAATTCGGGGAGAAACGCGCATGTTGGCCGTGAAACTAAACGGCCCGCCCGCGCCTGTCTGCTAACCCGATTGGGTTACGCACCGCTCACTTGTCCGGGCTTGGTGCGGGGGTGGCTGCGGGCAGCGTGGTGCCGGAATCCTGGATGGCTTTGATCTTCTCTTTCACGCTTTCAGCCGCGCCTTTGCTGCGGGCTTCCTCGTAGGTGCGGAGGGCGTCCTTTTTTTCGCCGAGGAGATCGAGGGCGAGGGCTTTGTCGAGCAGGAGCGGCACGTCGGGCGTCTTTGGGTGCAGGCGTCCGGCAATTTCCTTGAGCGCAGCTTTGAGGTCGTCCTCGGCTTCCGCTTTTTTGCCGAGGCCGAGACGGGCGCGGGCGCGGCGGATGAGCCACGAGCTTTTGATGCGCGAGTCCGCGAGTTCGGTTTCGATGACGGGCAGGGCGGCGGCGAATTGCGCGGCGTCCAGCAGCGCCTCGATGCGCTCGATTTCCAGCACGCCCGCGCCAGTCGCCTTGATGCCTTCTTCGAGTCCCGCCACGCGCTCCTTCTGCATTTTCAACCGTCGCTGAAGATCGCTGCGGAGGAGGTACCACTCCGGGTTCTGCCGGTGCAGGCGCAGCGCGGCGTCGCAATCCTCCAGCGCTTTTTTGTCGTCGTTTTGCGCGCGGAGGATTTCCGCGCGCAGCATGCGCAGCGCGGCGAGGTCAGCGGGCTCATCGGTCTTCAACGCCAGCCCGCGGGTGGCGGTGGCGAGGGCGTCGCCCGCCTTGCCACCGAGGAACTGCACGCGAGCCAGTTCGCGGCAAAGGCCGATGGATTTCGGAGCGAGCAGCGTCGCGCGTTCGAGGTCTTTCGTCGCCTCCGCGAGCTTGCCGAGGACGCGGTATTCGATCGCGCGCTCGGCGAGCGCGCTCGCGGTTTCGCCATTGACCTGCATGCGCTCGGTGAGTTCCGCGATTTCAGCCTCCGGCCCCTCGTGCGCGGCGCAAGTCAGCACTGCGGTGCAGCAGAAAAACAAAAACGTCGCGCGCATCAGTCCTCCGCGGTGAGCACGGGATCGAGCAGAAATTCCGCCCGCTCCGCGCTGCTGTTGTGGCCTTCGATGGTGAAAATGTTTGCGCCGTCCTTGAGATATTTCAGCCCGTCCGGGAGGGCGAAATACTGCCGGCCCTTTTGCTCGCGCGGCTTCACGTTTTGCGCGCTGCGCCCGCTGCTGCGGCCCACGCCGTTGCGCACGATTTCATGGCCATTCACGTAGGCGACAAAGGCGTCGCTGAAATCAATCCACAGACCCAGCTCGGTGATGCGGTCCACCTGCTCGACTTGGAATTCGCGCCGCGCAAACAGCACCGTGCGCTTGCGCCGCATGTCCCGCACGTCCGTGCGAAACGCGCCCTTTCCGTAGCCAAACGCCGCCGCCCCGGTCTTCCAGCCCTCGGCGTTGAAACCCGCCTGCGTCCAGTCTTTGCCGCGCACCGGCAGGTCGAAGGTGTACTGCCAGTCAGCGCCCGGCGGTATGAGGTCCTTGTGGTCCACGGCGGGCGCGGGCGGCGTCTTGCCGAGCGTGTCCGGCTTTTTCACCTCAGGCGGCAGCCACGGCAGCGGGAGCGGCGCGGGCGTGACTTTGCCCTGCTTCACGATGCTGAAAAGATCGGACTC
This sequence comes from Chthoniobacter sp., assembly GCA_025351065.1. GTDB lineage: Bacteria > Verrucomicrobiota > Verrucomicrobiia > Chthoniobacterales > Chthoniobacteraceae > Chthoniobacter. The sequence continues at coordinate 18,821 of JANXWQ010000564.1, forward strand.
CACGCCCTCGCGGCTGATCATCCGCGCGGTGAGCGTGTCGCCTTGCACGTCGATGAGCACGGAGCCGTGCTCGATGACGATCTTGCGCATCACCGGCATCGTGCCGTTCGAGCCGAGCGCCGCGCCGGCGTTTCCCGTGACGACTTGCACGGTGCCCTCGTGCGCGTGGATGCCCGAGCTTTTGCGATACGCGCCGTCGCCGTCGGGGTCGCCGTCGCCGTCGTCGAGGATGACGTTTTCCGCGACCGTCGGCGTGGCATAAGCGCCGTCCATGAGCATGGAGCGCTCGTAGATGTGCGAGTGCCCGGCGAGCACCACGTCCACGCCGCCGGCCTCGATGATGGGCATGATGAACTTCCGCATTTCCGTCAGGTCGGTCTCCTTGTCGCTGTCGTGGCTGCCCTTCGTGTAGGGCGGGTGATGCCAAAACGCGATGAGCCACGCGGCCTTGGTTTTTTCGAGGTCAGCTTTCAGCCAGGTCGCCATCGGGTCGCCCGGCTGGCGGCCCATGTCGTGCGAGTCGAGGCAGATGAAATGAAGGTGCGCGAAGTCGAACGAATAGTACGCCTCCGTCCCCGAGGCCACGCCGCCGGTCTCGCCGCGCGTGGGCGTCACGTAGGCGTCGTAGTACGGCCCGACGCCGGTCTTGCCGTTCGAGTTGAAGCCCTCGTGATTGCCCTCGGTCGGCCAGCACACCTTGTTGCGCAGGGTGCTCTCGTAGGTTTCAAAAAAGCGCGTCTGAAACTCCACATCGCGCCCGGTGGAGTAGGCCATGTCGCCGACGTGCAGCCAAAAATCGAGCGGGTGCTTTTCGCGCTCGACTGTCCGCAGCATCGCCTCGTGAACCGCCGCCTGCGCCTCGCCGCCGGTGCCGCCGTCGCCGAGCACCCAGAAGCGCGCCGCGTGCTCCGCGCCCGGCTTCGGAGATGTGGTGAAACGGTAGGACGCATCCGGCGGTGTGAGCCGTTTCGCGCCGTCGAAAACCGCGTAGTAATAGGTCGTCTCCGGCTGGAGATCCTGAATCGTCGCCTCGTACTGAAACGTCCCCACCGGCGCGGAGTGCAGCTTGGGCAAAGCGAGATTCGCCGGCGTCCGCAGCGCGGCCCACTGCGGCGAAATTTTCTGCTCCGCCGTGCCCAGCGACGCCCGCGCGATGATCGCGCCGCCGCGGATTTCCTTGTCGAGATTTTGCAAGTCCGTGCCGTACTTCACCACCGGATCAATCGGCCCCTCGGTGCGCCACACGATGTGCATCAGCGTGGGGCTGGCAAACTGCAGATACGGCGCGCGGGAGAACGGCTTCGGCGGATTCGCCGCGTGCGCTGCGGATGAAAAAGCGAGCGCGAGGAAAAATGAGGTGAAACCGCGGCGGAGCATTTTCTGGAGGGACATCGCGGCGAGCGTAGCGGTCTCCGCGTCCGCGCGTCAACGAGCGGTCAACTTCGGTTGATGGTTCACTTCGACCGCGCGGCGGTTATTTTTTAAAAACGCAGAGACGCAGAGGCGCAAAGGACGCAGAGATTAGGCTGCCGAATTTCCTCTGCGATCTCTGCGCCTCTGCGTCTTTGCGTTTTCAAAATGCAGCGCCCCGCCAAACCGAGCCACCGCCCAACCTCACTCCATGTCGTCGTCCGCGCCCCAGAGGTGCTCTTTGGTCCAGCGGTTTTCGTAGAGTTTGCAGAGCCCGATGGCCGGGGCTACGCCGCCGTAGTAGGACGCGGTGGTGGTGTACTGCTTGTCCTCGTCGTACGTCCCGACGGCGATCACCACATGATCGAAATGCTCGGTGAGGATTTCAAAGGCTTTGTCGATCATTTGCTGCTGGGCTTCGGTCATGTGGGGGAGGGTGAAAGTGGAAGGGGGAAGTGGAAAGGGAAAAAGCTGGACGCCTACTTTGCGCTTTCGTTGGACGCGTCGGTGCATTGCGGCCAGGCGCCGTCGGGCAGCGAGGGCGCGGCGGTACCGGCGTGGGGGAGCGTGCCGTCGAGTTCCTGCCGCCAGTGGGCCACGTCGCCGGCGGGGCCGTAGCAGTAGATCATGCGCAGCGGGATTTCGCCGATGTTCGTGAGTTGGTGAAAAACGCCCGGCGGGATGTAGATCATCTGCCCGCCGGTGACCGTGCGCTTTTCCTCGCCGAGACACATTTCACCCGTGCCCTCGACGACAAAATACACCTCCTCCTGTTCCTGATTGTGCCACGGCACCTGCCCGCCGCGCGGGTCGAGCGTGACGTTGCCCATCGCAAAATTGCGCGCCTGAATCGGCGCGACGCCGCCGGCGAGATTCTGCGTGAGTCGGCGCGCGGGGTAGCGGCGGCCGGGGATGGCGGAGAGGTCGGAGATGAGCATGCGGCGGCCAGATTCCTAGAAACTGCGCGCCAATGACAAACCTTGAGTTTGACCACGCGCCTTGCCGCGAATTGGCAAGCCCATAGACTCCTGACGTTGCACGAAATTTACGCAACTCACGCAAAGGCACTGGTCGCCACGGCCCTGCTGGCGCTGGTCGCGGGTTGCGAGCCAGCGGCGAAGTCGCGGGTGCAGGGTTACGTCGAGGGCGAATTTGTCTATGCGGCCTCGCCCATCGCCGGGGCGCTGGAGACGCTGCCGGTGCAGCGCGGCGCGCAGGTCGGCGCAGGCGACCCGCTTTTCGCGCTGGAGTGCGGCGCCGCGCGCCTGCTTTTTCATGTGCCCATGCACGGCAGCATCCCGCTGCTGCTCGTCGTCGCGCTCGTCTTCATCGCCGCGAATCTCGCAATGGGCATCACTTTTTCCACCGTCGCGAAAAACCAGCTCCAGGCGATGCCGATGACCTTCTTCGTCTTCCTGCCGTCGATCTTTCTCTCGGGTTTCATGTTCCCGTTCTGCGGCATGCCGCGCTGGGCGCAAACGGTCGGCGAAGTTTTACCGCTCACGCATTTTCTGCGCATCGTCCGCGCCATTCTTTTGAAAGGCAACGGCCTCGCCGAAGTCACCCGCGAGCTTTGGCCCATCACCCTTTTCGCCGCGGTCATGCTCACCATCGGCATCAAACGCTACCGCCAGACGCTCGACTGAGCCCGCCGCCGCGGCGCGGGCTACGCGGCGAAAAAGGTGAGGTACGGTTTGTCCTCGATGATGCGCTGGACGTAGAGCGCGAGTTCGCGGGCGTGGTAGTCGCCCCACATGCTGCTCTCGCCGTTGGGCACGCGCTGGTCGGGCGCGATGTAGTCCCAGCCGTTCGGGCGGTGATAGATGCTGTGCAAAATGAGCCCCTCGTGCTCGGGATCGGTGGACAAATACGGCTCGGCAAAAAGCGTGTCGCAGACCGTGAGGCCGGCCTGCCAGTAGCGGTCGGCGTCGGGCGAGGGCGCGGTCGTTTGCAGGTAGCGGCCGAGGCGCAGCAGACCTTGCGCGGCGATGGCCGCGGCGGAGCTGTCCACGGGCTCGAAGTGGTTGAACGGGTCGGCGGGCTCCGAGAGGTAGTCGCCCATCCAGCGCAGGCCCGGCGCACCCGTGTCCCAGTACGGAATACCGTCGGTCGGCGTCTGCTCGAGGTAGAAATCCGCCGTCGCCTGCGCCGCGTTCAGCATCACGCTCTCGATGGCCGCCCGCCCGCCGAGCCGCTCCAGCTCTTGATTTGACCGCGAGGCCAGCCACTCCAGCAGCTCCGCGTAACCGCACAGAATCCACGCCAGCCCGCGCGTCCAGGTGGTGAACGGCGACCAGCCCTGCTGCGAATTCGGGCAGCGGTGCGAGCCGTCGTTGATGTTGAAAATGCTCTCATGCGCCACGCGCCCGCGCACGTCGAAGGCATCGCGGCCCTGGCCGTAATAGACCGCCCACTTCGCCGTCGTCCGCGCGTGCTGCACCAGCCGTGTGAGCAGCGAGATGCGCTCGTCCCTTTCCCCCATGAGCACATGCCCGAGCTGGTGCGAAAGCGCCAGCGCCCGCAGCGAGCGGATGGTGTCGGCGAAGAGCGAGTGCGGCCCATTGAACGAATGGATGAAGCCTTCGCCATTCGCCGCGTGCGTCCAGCGCGCGGCCTGCACCGCGCCGGAACATTTCAGCGCGAGTTCGTAGAGCTGCAGCTCGCGCTCGTCGTTCGGGATGCGGCCTTCGAGCATGAGCCGGCGGAGGTTGCCGTAGGTCGAGACGTTGTTGAAGCCGTGGTCATGCACGCCCGTGTGCGTGATGTGATGCGCCATGCGTCCGATGGTCCGCTCGCGCCCGAGCGTGAGAAAGCCCTCATCCCAGCACGCGTCGTACTGCAAAATCGCCGAGCCATAGACGAAGCCCTGCGTCCATTCCGTCCACCCGCGCGCCGTGTATTTTCCCGCCACGGTGAAGACCGGCGTGGCCGCGCCCGGCACCTCGGCGGCGTCGATGGCCAGGATTTTCTGCGCGGAGATTTCCCACAACCGCTCGATTTTCGGCAGCAGTTCTTCGGGCCGCAGCGTGGTTTGGATTCGGATCATGCTGGAAAAAACAGCGGCTCAAATCGTCCGCAAGTGAAACCCGCCATCGACGTTGAAAACCTGTCCCGTCGAGTAAGGGAAATGCCCGAGCGCCACCGCCGCCACGCACTGCCCGATGTCCTCCGGCGTGCCCCAGCGGTTCAGCGGCGCGAGCCCGGCAGCAAAGAGCGCGTCATACTTTGCCCTCACCGGCCCGGTCA
>JANXWQ010000378.1 GCA_025351065.1 Chthoniobacter sp.
GGTTTCGCTCGAGACGAGTTCGGAAAAAGGCGGCCCGGCGAAAATGGGCGCGGGTGTGATCGTGCGCGTGGGCGACCGCACTTCCATCTTCGACGATGCCGCTACCGCCTCGCTCATGGCCGCGGCGCGCGCGGCCGAGATCTCCGTGCAGCGCTGCCTGATGAGCGGCGGCACCTGCGAGGCCACGGCCTACCAGCTCTACGGCTACCGCAGCGCCGGACTCTGCGTGGCGCTTGGCAACTACCACAACTGCGGCCCCGACACGCAGATCGCCAGCGAGTTTGTCTCCCTCGACGACGTGACCGGCATGGTGCGGCTGATGACCGCCATGACGGTGAGCCCGCCGCTTGCGAACCCGCATGCCGCCTTGCGCGCGAAGCTGGAGGCGGGTGCCGCGAGCTACGCGCGGTTCACCAATCCGGTGGTTTGAACTCCCCGTTTGTGCCCACGGGGCGAAGGCGATACGCTCGGCGGCGGCATGTCTGAGACCGAGACGAAATCCCGCGCTCCAAAAATCCCAAATCACGAAATGATCCGGGCCATCGGGCGCGGGTCGTACGGGGAAATCTGGCTGGCGCGTTCGCTGACGGGCACTTGGCGGGCGGTGAAGATCGTGGACCGGCGGACGTTTGAGAGCGACCGGGCGTTTCAGCGCGAGTTCGAGGGCATCTCGAAGTTCGAGCCGATCTCGCGCGACGATGCCGGCTTCGTGGATATTCTGCACGTCGGGCGCGATGAGGGCGGACACTTTTTCTACTACGTCATGGAGCTGGCGGATGACCATCTCGGCTGTGGAAAAGTCGACCCGGCGCGCTACGTGCCGAAGACGCTGAAGAGCGAGTTGTCGCGCCGCTCGCGGCTGCTGGCGGATGAGTGCGTGACCATCGGGCTGTCGCTCTCGCGGGCGCTCGGGGCCTTGCACGCCCAGGGGCTGGTGCATCGCGACATCAAGCCGGCGAACATCATTTTTGTCGGCGGCGTGCCGAAGATCGCGGACATTGGGCTGGTCGCGGCCAGCGGGCGCGATTCGTTTGTCGGCACCGAGGGCTACGTGCCGCCGGAAGGGCACGGCAGCGCGCAGGCGGACATCTACAGTCTCGGGAAAGTGCTCTACGAAATCGCGATGGGGAAGGACCGGATGGATTTTCCGGCGGTGAACACGCGGCTCGCCGAGCTGCCGGACAAGGCCATGCTGATGCAGTTCAACGCGGTGCTGCTGCGGGCCTGCGCGCACGATCCGGCGGAGCGCTACGCAAACGCCGAGGAGCTGCACGACGACCTTGCGCGGCTGCGCGATGGGCGTCCGCTGGCGGCGCGGGTGCGGCGGCGCTGGCCGGTGTTTGCAGGCGTGGGCGTGGTGGCGGCGCTGGCGGGTGCGGGCTGGCATTTTGCGGCGGTCGGGGCGCAGCGCGGGTCGGTGCTGATCGAGACGGAGCCGGCGGGTGCGATGGTGGTGGTGGAGGGAAAGCTGCGGCCCGCGCCCGCGCAGTTTGGCGAACTGCGGGTGGGCGCGCATTCCGCGCATGTCATGCTGAAAGGCTACGAGCCGGTGGATGTGAAATTCGACGTGGCGGCGAGTGGCGAGGTGCATCCGGCGAAGTTGCGGCTCACGCGCGGGCGGGGCGCTGCGGAAATTTCTTCGCTGCCGGCGGGCGCGGCGTACGAGCTGCGGCAGGGCGGGGTGGTGGTGAAAACGGGGACGACTCCGGCGGCGATCGCGGATTTGCCGACCGGCGAATACCAAGTGCGGATGCGGCTCGACGGGCGGGAGCAGACCGCGCCGCTAGAAATCCGGCGCGGCGAAACGGCGGCGGCGGAGCTCGAATTTGCGTCGGGAAAAGTCGCGGTGACGAGCGCGCCGCCGGGCGCGGAAATTTTGGCCGATGGAAAACCGGCGGGCACCGCGCCGGTGGAACTCGCGCTGGCGGAAGGCGCGCACGAACTCACCGCGAAGTACCGCACCTGGCCGGAGCAAAAGCGCAGCGTGACAGCGGAACGCGCGAAAGCCGGCGAGGCGGCGTTCGATTTTCCCGGCGGCAGCGTGAAGATCACGAGCGCGCCGGGCGGCGCGACGGTGCTCGCGAATGGGACCGAGCTGGGTCGCACGCCGCTGCTCATCGAGGATCTCGAACCGGGCAAGGTGCAGTATGAGCTGCGGCTGGCGGGCTTCAAAAATGTGGAGGTCAGCGGTACGGTGCAGCCGGACGGGCAGACGTTCTTGCCGGCGCGTTTCGCGAAGCGCGTGGGGCCGCTGCGCGGCCTGCCGTGGGAGAACAGCCTGGGCATGAAATTCGTGCCGGTCGGCGAGGTTCTCTTGGGTGTCTGGCCTGCGCGGGTGCAGGATTACGAGGCGTTTTGCGCGGACAAAGCGCGGGCGCGTTCGGCGGCGGATTTTCCGCAGGACGGCACGCATCCCGTGGTGCGCGTGAGCTGGGAGGACGCGACGGCTTTCTGCGAATGGCTGACGGCGAAGGAACTCGCCGCCGGGCAGCTCGAGGACGGCCAGCGCTACCGCCTGCCGACTGATCAGGAATGGAGCTCCGCCGCGGGCCTGCCCGACGAGGGTGGTGCGACGCCCGAGCAGCGTGATGGAAAAATCCGCGATTTCCCGTGGGGTAAGCAATGGCCGCCGCCGCCGGGCGCGGGCAATTTCGCCGACGGGCCGACGCGGCGGGGCGGGGCGATTCCCGGCTATCACGACGGCTTTCCGCAGACCGCGCCGGTGGGCAGTTTTGCCGCGAATCGCGCGGGCCTTTTCGACATGAGCGGCAATGTCTGGCAGTGGTGCCAGGACAGCTACAAAGGCGGCGCGACCGGCGCGCACGACTGGGGCGTGCTGCGCGGCGGCTCGTGGGGCACGGCGGCGCCAGGCGAGCTGCGCGCGTCATACCGCAATGTGGTCGATCGCTCGGAGCGCGATGTGATCTTCGGCTTCCGCTGCGTGCTGGTGCCGGGATCGGGGTCGTAAAACAATTACGCACACCTCCCATTCCGGCATTGCCACGCGGCGGCGCATGCGGTTCAGTCTGCGCCCGTGTTGCCAAAAATCATCCGCTCGAAACTTTTTGCCGGTGCGATCGCGGGCTTCGCCGCCGCCAGCGCCTTGGCCGATGAAGTCACGCCGCAGCCGCTGGAGGTCATCATCAGCGTGGCCGAGCAAAAGATGGCGGTGCTGCGCGACGGCGGGGTGATTCGCAAGTTTCCCATCTCGACCTCGAAGTTCGGCATCGGCGACGCCTTCGGCAGCTACAAGACGCCGCTCGGGCATCTCAAGGTGTGCGACAAAGTGGGCGAGGCCCTGGCCAGCGGCACGGTCATCAAACACCGCTCGGCGACGAGCGAAGTGCTGGCCGCGAACGCGGCGGGGCGCGATCCCATCGTCACGCGCATCCTGTGGCTCGACGGGCAGGACGAGCAGAACCGCAACGCCAGGGCGCGCGGCATTTACATCCACGGCACGACCGAGGAAAAGCGGCTGGGCAAGCCGGTGAGCTGGGGCTGCATCCGCATGCGGTCGAGCGATGTGATTGATCTTTTCACCGGCGTCGCGGTCGGCACGCCGGTCAGCATCATCGCGGAGAAACTGCCGAAGCTGCACAAGTACGTGGAGCCGCCGCCTCCAGTCATCATCGCGAGCAACACGCCTGCCGCGCCCGCTGCACCGGTCGCGTCCGCTGCGTCTGTGGCGGAAAAAACCGAACCGTCCGTGCGGCTCGCGTCGAACCCGAAGCCGGTGAAGGCGGAGCGCCTGATGGAAATAGCGAGCGGGCCGGGCAAAGGACCCGCCGATGCCGATGCCTCGCAGGCGATGCGAGGCAGCATTCTTTCCGCCGGACTGCCGGATGCGCCGACCACGAAAGCCGGGCCGCAGAAGCAGGAAACGATGAAGTTTCACTCCTGGTCTTCCGCCTCGCTGCGCGAAGCCACCAACGCCGCCGGCCCGACCGGCGCGCGCTGACCGCCGCCGCGCCCGCCGCTTTTATGAAAACGCTTCGCTCGCTCCTCACCACCTGCACTCTCCTCCTCATGGCCGCATCCGCTTTTGCCGACGACGCTAAGATTTACGCCATCCCGCTCAAGGACATCGACGGGAAAAACGCGACGCTCAAGACCTACGCGGGCCAGCCGCTGCTGATCGTGAATGTGGCGTCGAAGTGCGGCTTCACGCCGCAATACACGGGGCTCGAAGCGGTGTGGCGCAAATACAAGGACAAGGGGCTGATGGTGCTCGGCTTTCCGAGCAATGACTTCGGCGGGCAGGAGCCGGGGACGAACGAGGAGATCAAGCAGTTCTGCTCGTCGAAGTTCGATGTGACGTTTCCCATGTTCGACAAAGTTCAGGTCAAGGGCGACGGCCAGAGCGCGCTCTATGCGGCGCTGACGGGCGCGGAGTCGCCCGTGCCGGGGCCGGTGAAATGGAAC
>JANXWQ010000419.1 GCA_025351065.1 Chthoniobacter sp.
GGGAAGCTGACAGCTTCCCCTACAGCGCCCGCCGCTCACGCCGCGCCCTGCGCCTGCCCAGCCTCCTCCGGATCCAGCCACTCGCAAAATTCCACACGCATGGCAGCGGCGATTTCGATGAGCCTAAGCTGGATGCCGTCGAGGTACTGATGCAGCCCGCCGCCGATGATGTCCTCGATCCGCGCGTAGTTCAGGTCGGAGCAGAGCCGGCCGGAAAGGCGCTCGGCTTCATTGGCAAAGTGCGCGCGACTGGAGCCGGAGATGGCGTGCAGCGCGCAGTCGAGTTGCTCCACGCAAAACCGCACGGAGCGCGGGAAGCACTCATGCAGCAGGATGAACTCCGCAACGCTCCCCGGCGTGACCTGCCCGGTCTGGATTTTCCGGTAAGCCTCAAACGCGCTGCACGATTTCAGCACCGCCTGCCACTGCACGGTATCGACATTGCCGCCGACCCGTTCGCCGTGCGGGAGGAGGATGTGGTACTTGAGATCGAGGATGCGCGAGGCGCTGTCGGCGCGTTCGAGGTACTTGCCGACCTGGAGAAAACTCCACCCTTCGCCGTGCGTGAGCGTAGCGTCGGTGGTGCCGTGAAACTGGTGCGCGTAATCGACGAGGTGGCGGTAAAAGTCGATGGCGCTGGCGGCAAAAGTCTGCCGCGCATCCGCCGAACTGAGCCACAGGTAGAGCCCATTGATGCGCTCCCACATTTCGCTCGAAATGTACTCGCGCACCGTCCGCGCATTTTCCCTCGCGCCCGCCACGCACGAACGGATGGAATTCGGGTTTTCTTTCGCGAAGGTGAGGAACTCGCAAACGGTCTCGGCGTTGGTGACGGCGTAAAGTTTTTGAAAAAGTTTCAGGTCTTCGAGCGTGGCCAGAATCGGCTGCCAGTCGGCCTTGTCGCCCTCTTCGCCCGCGTGGTCGTCATCAAGTGTTACCTGGAGATTCACGTCCAGGATGCGCGAGTTATTTTCCGCCCGCTCGATATAACGGGCGAGCCAGTAAAGCGAATCAGCGACGCGGGATAACATGGGATGATTTTCTAAAATTCAGTTTCACTCTTCATCCACCACCCAAGTATCCTTCGATCCCCCACCCTGCGAGGAGTTCACGACGAGCGAGCCTTTGCGCAGGGCGACACGGGTGAGGCCGCCGGGGATGATGGTGGTTTTTTCGCCGCTCAGGATGTAGGGGCGGAGGTCGATGTGGCGGCCTTCGATGACGCCATCGCCGCAATAGCTGGGGCTGCGGGAGAGGGAGATGACGGGCTGGGCGACGTAGTTGCGCGGGTCGGCGAGGATGGCCTGGCGGAATTTCCCGTGCTCTTCCTTCGTCGCATGCGGGCCGATGAGCATGCCGTAGCCGCCGCTCTCGTTGGCGCTTTTGACGACTAAGTTGGCGATGTTATCGAGGACATACTTGCGATCCTTCTCAAACATCGTGAGATAGGTGTCCACGTTGGGCAGGATGGGTTCTTCGCCGAGGTAGAACTTAATCATTCGCGGGACGAAGTAATATATCACCTTGTCATCGGCGATGCCGGTGCCGATGGCGTTGGCGAGGTTGACGTTGCCCTTGCGGTAGGCCTCGACGATGCCGGGTACACCAAGCACGGAGTCTTTGCGAAAGACGGTGGGGTCGATGAAATCGTCGTCGATGCGGCGGTAGATGACGTCCACGCGCTTCAATCCCTTGGTCGTCTTCATGAAAACGACGTCGGCTTTCACCACCAAGTCCTGGCCGACGACGATCTCGATGCCCATCGCGCGCGCGAGGTAGGAATGCTCGAAGTAGGCGGAGTTAAAGATGCCGGGCGTGAGCAGGACGACGGTGGGATCGTCGGGATGCAGGCAGTGCTCGGGGGCGACAAAGCGGAGGGCGTTGAGCAGTTCCTGGCCGTAGGAATCGACGGGACGAATTTTCTGGCGGGTGAAAAGTTTCGGGAAGACGCGCTTCATCACCTGCCGGTTTTCGAGGACGTAGCTCACGCCGCTCGGACAGCGCCCGTTGTCTTCGAGGACGAGGTACTTTCCCTCGTGATCGCGGATTAGGTCGCTGCCGCAGATGTGGATGTAGATGTCTTTCGGCACGTCGAAGCCGACGAACTCCGGGCGGAAATGTTTCGCGCTTTTCACCACTTCCTCGGGGATCAGCCCCTCCTTCACGATGCGCTGGTCGTGGTAGATGTCCTTGAGGAAAAGGTTCAGCGCCGCGATGCGCTGGACGAGGCCGCGCTCGACGTGCGCCCACTCGTCGTGCGGGATGATGCGCGGGATGAGGTCGAAAGGGAAGATGCGCTCGGTGCCTTGGTTGTCGCTATAGACGGTGAAGGTGACGCCCTGGTTGAGAAAGGTCTGCGAGGCGAGGTGCTGCTTGCGGTCGATTTCGCCGTCGCCCATTTCGCGGAAGCGCTCGAGCAGCGTGCCGTAGTGTGGGCGCACTGCGCCGGAGGCGGCGAACATTTCGTCGTAGAAAGCCCCGGTGTCGTAATCGCTGAAGAGTGAGCTCATAAAAAATCTCCGGCGTTCGTCCTGTTAGGTCGGTGCCATTTGTCCCGCGAAGTCGTAGGGTTCACTGGTCGAGCCGAATTTCGGATAGACGAATTTGCACGCCGCGACGTTGTCCTTGGTCACCGCAGTGGCGCGCTCCAGCCCGCTGCTGCGCAGCAGTTCCAGCGTGTGGTGGAGCAGCGCGGTGCCGAGGCCGCGGTTACCGTACTCCACCAGCACGCACGGGCCGGAGACGAGGTGCGAGACGGCGTCCGGCTCCGTGGAGATGACCGACGCGGCGATAATCCGCGAGCCGTGCATGATGACCAGCGCGGGCACGGCTTCGCGGGCAAAGGCCAGGTCGATCTGCGCGGCGAGGCGGTCGCTGAAAAGCTTGAGGGTGTCGCACCACGCGGAGTCGAGCGTGAGCGCGGTGAAGACGGCGTGGTTCACCAGCTTGGCCTCGTCGCGCGCCGCCGGGCGGACGACATACTGGTCTGGAAGCGGGGATTCGAGTGGCGGGAGTTTGGTGAGATCCCAGGTAAAGCGCTTCCAGCGCACTAATTTCATAAGGCGCGGAGTGTAGGAGCGGGGTCGCGGAAATCAACGACCAACCGTGGCGCGTGCGGGGAAAAACCGCGCGGGGGCCGGCCTACGCTGCTTCCGCGGCCTTCATGGCCTCGTGCAGCGGCGCGTAAAACTCCCGCGCCCGCAGCAGCCCGCGCCGCACCACGGGCCGCAGATTCACCACGTCGGCCAGCCCCACCACGAGATCGACGCTGTGCTGAAAGGCCTCCAGTTCGTCGTTCGTCGCAAAGCTCGAACCGACCACCGTGACAAACTGCCGCCGCCGCTGCTCGGCCGGCGCGCGCAGCGTCTCGGCGAGGATCGGGTTCGTCTCGAGGTTGGACGCATTGAAGTGCTCGGCCACGACCACGACATCGTAAAGGTGCGCGCGCAGCTTGAGCAGGATGTCTTCCACGAACAGGCCCGTGTGGATTTTGTAGCCGAGCGCCGTGAGCTGATCGACGACGATGCGCTGCACCTCCGGCACATCCAGGCAGACCAGCGCGGTCTGGTCGCCGGGCTCAAAAAGATCGAGACGGTTGTGGGGTTCCATAAAAAAAGTCAGACGCCGACCCGCAGCGCGCCAGGCGTGTGGGCGAGGGCGTCGATGTCCAGCTTGAGGCCGGTGGGCTTGTCGTCCGCGAGGCCGCGCTGTTTTTTCACGCCGTCGATGAAGCGCGTCATCTTCGCCTTGTTGGTCGCGTAAAGATCGGCTGTCTCCTCAGTGACGAGCCCGGCCTGATAGGCGCGGTAGAGCGACTGGTCAAAGGTCGTCCAGCCGAAGGTCGCGTTGGCCTCGATGATGTCGTAAAAGCTGCGCCCGTCGGCCTCGCCAAGCGCGATGGCTTCGCGCACGCGCAGGTTCGTGCCCATGACTTCATTGATGAGCAGCCGCCCGCCCTTCGCCTTGGGCGCGAGCCGCTGGCTGACCACGTAGCGCAGCGTTTCGCTCAGCCGCAGCCGAAGCTGCGTCTCTTCCGCGAGGTCAAACATGCCGAGGATGCGGTTGATCGACTGGCCGGCGTTGATCGTGTGAATGGTCGAGAGCACGAGGTGCCCCGTCTCCGCCGCGGTCATGGCGATTTCGACGGTCGCGCGGTCACGCATTTCGCCGACGAGGATGACCTTCGGCGCCTGCCGCAGCGCGGAGCGCAGGCCGTTCGGAAAAGTGTCGAAGTCCGCGCCGAGTTCGCGCTGGTTGAAAGTCGCGCGCTTGTGCTCGTGGAGAAATTCAATCGGGTCTTCGAGCGTGACCACATGCACCGGCTGGGTCTCGTTGATCTCATTGAGGATCGCGGTCAGCGTCGTGGTCTTGCCGCTGCCGGTCGCGCCGGTCACGAGGATGAGGCCATTTTTCTCCCGCGCCATGTCGCGGAAAATGGGGCTCAGCCCCAGCGAGGTGAGCGACGGCATGACGTCCTGCGCCTTGCGCATGATGATGGCAAAGTTGCCGCGCTGCTTGAAGATATTCACGCGAAAGCGCGCGCGGTCGCCCAGCGCGTAGCTGCAGTCGCACGCCCCGCGCACGACGAGATCGCGCAGCAGATGCCGCGCGTGACCGATCATGGTGAGCGCGAGCTGCTCAGTCTGGAAAGGCGTGAGGCATTTCACCGCCGGCGGCGCATGCACTTCCTTCAGCTCGCCATAGGTCTCGACCTGCAGCGGACGGCCCACCGAAAAAACGAGGTCGGAAATGCCCGGATGCGCGTCGAGCATGACGCTGAGAATGGTGTTGAGTTCCTGCTGTCGCATAGGTGGGCGGGGCTGCGTTACTCCTCGAAATCGTCCGGCGGAGTCTTGAGGAAGACGCGGAATTTCTTTTTGTCCTGCGCTTTGTCGTAGGCCTCCTCGGGCGCGATTTTTGCCGCGCGCAGCAGCTCCATGATGGCGTCGTCGAGCGGCTGATTGCCCTTCTTTTTGCCCACCTGCATCATGCCCGGAATCTGGTGCGTCTTGCCCTCGCGGATGAGGTTCGCAATGGGCGTATCAACGACCAGCACCTCGAGCGCGGCGAGCCGGCCCGGCTTGTCAATGCGGCGGAAAAGATTCTGCGCCACCACGCCCTTCAGCGATTCGGAAAGCCCCGCCTTGATCTGGTTCTGCTGACCGGCGGGGAAAACGTCGATCACCCGGTCGATGGTCTTCGGCGCGCTCGGCGTGTGCAGCGTGCCAAAGACGAGATGCCCGGTCGCCGCCGCCGTCAACGCGAGCTCGATGGTTTCCAAGTCGCGCATTTCACCCACGAGAATGATGTCCGGATCCTCGCGCAGCGCGCCGCGCAACGCCGAGGCGAAGGACTTCGTATGCACCCCGACCTCGCGATGATTGACCAGCGACTGCTGCGAGCGATGCACAAACTCGATCGGATCCTCGACCGTGATGATGTGGTCTTTCCGATGCAGATTCGCGTAATCGAGCATCGCCGCCAGCGTCGTCGATTTGCCCGAACCCGTCGGCCCAGTCACCAGCACCAGCCCTTTTTTCAACATGGCGAACCGCTTCAGCACCGGCGGCAGGCCCAGGTCTTCCGCCGTCAGCACCTTGCTCGGGATGAGCCGGAAGACGGCCGAGATGCCGTTCTTCTGGTTGAAAAAATTCGCGCGATAGCGGGCGAAGCCAGGATACTCGTAGCCGAAATCCACGTCCCCCGTTTCCTCGAAAACCTTGATCTTCTGCTCCGAGGCAATCTCATAAACGAGCGCCTTGAGGTCATCATTTTCCAGCGCCGGCATGTCCACCCGTACGAGTTCACCGTGGATGCGGAGCATCGGCGGATTGCCGGTGGAAAGATGAAGGTCAGAAGCACTCTGCTCCTTCATGAATTTGAAAAACGAATCAATGCGGGCCATGCCCGCCTGAGATAGCTAATGCAATGCCAAGCCCGCCGCGGAGTGCGCGGTTGAAAAAACTCTCACCGCCCGGCGAGCTGCTCCCACAGCTTCCGCTGTTCGGGCGTTAGCTCCGTCGGCAGGGTCACGGCGAGTTCCGCGTAGAAATCGCCGCGCGCCGTCGCGCTCACCGGCAGGCCGCGGCCCTTGAGGCGAAACTTGCGGCCCGGCTGCGTCCCCGCCGGCACTTTCAAAAGCACCGGGCCGTCCGGCGTCGGGATGTGCGTCTCCCCACCCAGCACCGCCGTCCATGCCGGGAGCACCAGATCGTAGTAAAGATCAGCGCCCTCGATGCGGTAGTCCGGGTGCTTTTCAAAACGCATCACCAGCAACAAATCGCCCGCCGACCCGCGCCGCTGCGCCGCCTGCCCCTGCCCCGCCAGCCGGATTTTCTGCCCCTCCCGCACCCCTTTCGGAATGCTCACCTCGTAAGTCTCCACCTGCGCCCGCGCATCGCGCCGGAACGAAATCTTCTTTTTTCCCCCATGCAGCGCCTCCTCGATCGTCACCAGCAAATCCGCCTCGATGTCCCCGCCCCGCCGCGCCGCTGAAAAACTGCTCAAAGAAATCGCTAAACCCCGTCCCCTCAAACCCACCCGGCATCCCACCCATGCCCCCCGGCTGCCCCCCACGCCCCCAACCCGGCGGCGGACGCTGCGCCCCACGCCGCTCCCAGTCCGTCCCCATCTCGTCGTAGCGCTTCCGCTTCTCCGCATCGCCCAGCACCTCATACGCCTCATTGATCTCCTTAAACTTCGTCTCCGCCGACTTCTTATCCTTCGCCACATCCGGGTGATGCTTCCGCGCAAGCTGCCGGAAAGCCTTCCGCACCTCGTCCTGCGAAGCCGTCTTTGGAACTCCGAGCGTGGCGTAATAATCCTTGTACTGAACTGGCATAAGCTATTTGTCCCGCGACTGTAGCCATCCCCGCCCATATGCCAACCTTGAGGTTTCCGAGTTTCGGGGAAAGCGCGGCACCAGCCGCCTCACTCAGCGCGGCGCAAACTGCTTCGTCGCCACGACCCGGTAACGGTAGTAAGCGTCCACCTTCTCCTTCATCTCGTCGTAGTTGGCGAGGTTCGGATCGTTCGGATCGACAAAACGCTCAATGATTGCCGAACCGCGGTATTCCCCGACGACCTGATCCTTTACCGGATCAAACCCCTTGCCCACGTTCCCTGGTGCCTGCTTGATCGCTTGGCAGCGCATATGCACCGTGAAGACGTTCGATTTCGTCGTCAGCCGAGGGTAAATGTGGGCGTAAGGCCGCTCGCGCATGTTATCACCGGTCTGAGCGTAGTTCTCCCAGAATCCTCCCCAAGTTCCACTTTTTCCACTCATGCTGCTCAGATCCGCCGGATAGAGGTCAATGTCACAGATTTCAGACGGCGAACGAAACAAGGTCGTAGCGCGGGAGGAAATAGCGGAGCCCTGATCATTCAACCGGGCCTCCAGTCCTTCGATGGTTTTGTCCAGGTCTATGGCATGGCGAAGCAGGTTAGTGGGAGT
>JANXWQ010000453.1 GCA_025351065.1 Chthoniobacter sp.
CTACGAGCTGCTCACCGGCCGCGCGCCCTTCCGCGGCGACTCGCCCGCCGAGACGATGATGCGCGTCATCAACGACGAACCCGCCACACCGTCGAAACGCCACACGGACGTGCCGCACGACATCGAAACGATCTGCCTCAAGTGCCTCGAAAAGGAACCGTCGCGCCGCTACGCCACCGCGCGCGACTTCGCCGAGGACGTGCGCCGTTTCCTCCGCCACGAGCCGATCCTCGCGCGGCCCGCGAGCGCGCTGCGCAAGGCCGAGAGCTGGCTGCGGCGGCATCCGGCGCTGCTTGCTGGCGCGGCCACGCTGCTCGTTTTCGGGCTGCTCTGCGCGGTGTTTTATCTCGCGGAACAAAACGCCTTTCTCCGCGCACAGCAGCTCACGCCGGGGCTCGCGCGCGCGCCCGGCGAACGGCTGAAATCGCTGCTGATGTGGGAGGGTTTCGACGGAATCGTGCTGTTCAATCTGGCCGTCTGGGTTTCGCTCTGGCGCAAAAAACATGCGCGCCGCATCGCGTGGAAAGACCTGTGGAATCGCGAGCAGGACTGGCGTGCGATGCACCCCGTGCCGCCGCGCGTGCTCGTGGTCTGCACGCTCACCTGGGTGATGGTCACCGGCTTCGGCGTGCTGTTTCTGGTGAAGCTCATGCAGACCGTGGTTTGGGAAGGCGGCGTGTCGCCGCTCAACGTCGTCGTGGGACTCATCATCCCCACCCTCAGCGCCGCGCTGCTCCTGAATCTGTGGCAGGACTACCGCCGTGGCCTGCACGGCGCACTGAGCCGCAACCTGCGTCCCGACGAACTCGCCGCGGTGCGCGCCGCCGTCGAGGAGTTTGACCTCCCCGCCGCGATCAAGCTCTACCGCCACGCCGTGCCGGCGGCGGGCCGGGCCGAGGCGAATGATTACGTGCTGCGCCTGGCGGATGACTTCCGCAACGCCCAGCCGGAGAAATTCGCGACGCTCGCGAATCTGCCGTGGTGGGCGGTGAATGGGCGCGCGCTGACCCTCTGCGCCGCGCTGGAAGCGCTCGCCGTCGCGCTCTACTGCTGGCTTTTTCCGCCCGCCACTCCCGCGCCCTTCGCCTACGGCCTCGCCACGGGCTTTGCCTTCGGTGCCGCCACCGTGGCCTCGGTGCGGGTGAAAGGTTTTGGCCGGCGCTTCCTCCTCGCGCTCGTACCCATGCTGGCGATGACCGTCGGCGGGGCGCTGCTCTTTTCGCGCCTGGAAAACAGCAGCGCCACCGGCAGCTACACCGCCGGGATCATGCTCGGTGTGCTTAGCATGACCTCCGCTTACACCCGCCAGCCGCGCCGCCGGGCGTGAGCGTGGCGCGGGGGCTCGCCCTCAGAGCAGCGCGGTTGTCTCCGGCCAGCCACACATCACGTTGAGCGATTGCACGGCCTGGCCGGATGCGCCTTTGACGAGATTGTCCTCGGCACTGAGCAGGATGATGCGGCCAGTGCGCGGGTCGTGCCGCCAGGCGAGATCGAGGAAATTGGTGTGGGTCACGTTCTTCGTGTCCGGCATGCCGCTTTCGCCAAGCAGCCGGATGAATGGCTCCGCCGCATAGGCCTCGGTGAGCGCAGCGAAAATCTCCGCCGGGCTCACGTCGTCCGCGGGCGCGGCGGTGATGGTGGTGAAAATGCCACGGCTCAGGGGGATAAGGTGCGGGAGAAAAGTGACGGTCACGGTGTCGCCATACGCGCGGCTAAGCTCCTGCTCGATCTCGGCGAGGTGCCGGTGCTTCGGCACGCTGTAGGCGCGCACGCTTTCGTTGCACTCGACGTAGAGGAGTTCCGTCTTCGCGTTGCGCCCCGCACCGCTCACCCCGCTGAGGCTGTTGACGACGATGCTCGCGGGCTTCAGCAGCCGCCGTTTCAGCAGCGGGTGCAGCGGCACGATGACGCTCGTCGGGTAGCACCCCGGCGAAGCGATGAGCTGCGCCCCGCGAATCTGCTCCCGATGAATCTCCGGCAGACCATAGACGCTCACCGCCGCCAGCTCCGGCGCATGCGGCGGCGTGCCGTAAAATTCCTCGTACACCGCCGGATCCTTGATCCGAAAATCCGCGCTCAAATCAATGACCCGCAGGCCCGCGGCGACCAGCGGCTGCGCAAACTCCGCGGCCACCCCATGCGGCAGCGCGAGAAAAACGAACCGCGCACCCGAGGCCACGATCTTCGCCACGTCGCTCTCAATGAACGCGAGGTGGGCGTAGCGCAGCCCGGCGAATTTCGGAAACACCGTGTCCACCGTCTGCCCCGCGAGCTGCCGCGACGTGAGCGCGACTAGTTCCACGCCTGGATGCCGCCCGAGCAGGCGCACGAGTTCCTCACCCGAGTATCCGCTGGCTCCGACGATGGCGACTTTTTCGAGATTCATAGGCCGGCATTGTAAAAGCGCCGGCGCGTTTGGAAATGCGAAATCCCGGCGGGCCTCGAGATCGGCCAGCGCGGTTGCAGGGGAAGCTGACAGCTTCCCCTGCCAGCGCGGGGCTATTCGCCAAATAACCGCTTCCC
>JANXWQ010000458.1 GCA_025351065.1 Chthoniobacter sp.
GTGGACGGAGCTGGAGTCGGTGAAATTCGCGGAGCCGTGACAGCGGCTTTTTTCAGTTCACCCACACGCCGCGATAGACGCGCTGGGTGGGCGCGGGCTCGGGGTCGCGGGTGGCGCTGCGGCCGGGGAGGAGGCCGAGGCGGCTGAGCGTTTCGAGGTCGAGGCGGCCGGTGAGGGTGAGGCGGGCGGAGCGTTGGTAGGTAAGGAGCGCTTCTTCGGTAGCGAGGCCGGGGAGGCCGTCAATGATGTCGCGGTAAAAGCCGCGGCTGGCGAGGATGCCCTGGACGCGGCGAAGCACCTGCTGCTGCAAGGCGAGCGGCGCGGTGGCGTACGGGGTGCGGGCGAAAAGGACGGGGAAATCTTCGCCTGGCGCGTCGAGCGGGGCGGGCGGACGGACGACGGATGGATCGCGTGGGACGGTCGGCGGCGCAGGCATCGGGGTGATGCGGGCATCCTCGCCGACGGCGCGGCGGCGGTTTTCTTCACGGTTGAGAAAGGCCCGGTCGATGTCCTCGGCGGCCTCGTCTTTGCGCAGGTTGGTCGGCGGCCTTTTCGCAGGCTCGGGCGTGGCTGGTTTCGGCGCGGGCGGCGGGGCGACTTGCGGGGCGGGTTTGCCACCGCCGTGGAGGGCGTCGAGCGTTTCCTTGTTCACGGTGCCGGAGACTTCAAGGCCGTTGCGGATTTGGTAGCGGCGGAGGGCGGCGGTGGTTTCGGGGGAGGTCTGGCCGGTCACGTCGCCGTAGAAAAAGCCGGCCGCTTTCAACTCTGTCTGCACGCCGCGGAGCTGGTCATCGGCGAGAGCAGCCGTGGCGAGGAGCAGCGGGAGCGCATAAAGGAGGGCGGATTTTTTCATCGCGGTGAAACTCAGACGCGGCGGGGTGCGCGCTCATTCAATGCGCCGCCTGGGCCAGCTTCTCCGGCAGCTTCGGAACGTGCGGGCGGTTTTTCTGGTAGGTCATTACGCCCTCGGCGATGGCCGTGGCGAGGCGGTCGCGGTAGTCGGTGTTGCCGATGAGGCGCGCGTCCAGACTGTTGTTGATAAAGCCGCCTTCGACCAGCACCGCTGGGCAGCGCGTGTGGCGGACCACGTAGAGTTCGCGTGCCTTGATGCCGCGGTTCGCGGCATCGGTGCGGGTGACAAGCGAGGTCTGGATGTAGCCGGCGAGGTCTTCGCCGTTATCGTCGGTCGCGGGCTCGGGTTTGCTGAAAAGGCCGATCCACGTCCACGCGCTTTCCGGCGGGACTTTCGTGGTCGCATAAAAGGTTTCCACGCCCGTGGCGGCGGAGTCGGGCGAGTGGTTGAAGTGGATGCTGAGAAAAACCGCGTTGTCGATTTTGTTGGCGATGGCGGCGCGCTCGGAGAGCGAGATGAAAGTGTCGTCGCGCCGGGTCAGGACGGTGGGGAAATGGTAGGGCGTGAGCAGCTTTTCCACGCGCAGCGCGAGGTCGAGGTTGAGGTCTTTCTCGCGCAGCCCGTTGCCGCGCGCGCCGTCGTCCTTACCGCCATGGCCGGGGTCGATGACCACGGTGGGAAACGCCCCCGGATTGAGCGCGGAGTTGAGCCGGCTTTCGAGTGTCGGCCCGTCGTCGGGCGCGACGATAAAGGTCAGGCAGCCGCCCAAGACGACCAGTCCGACGCATGGCATGGCGTTCCTCATGTGGAAAAGCTGGCACACTCTGCCAAGAAAGCCAGCCCGGCGCAGCTTGGCGGTTGAATGGCTTTTCACAGCCGGGTTCGACGCGGGGCCGGGCTCCGCTATTCGCGGGAAAAGGTCGAGTTGGTCAGGATGATCCATGATGTCCTCCAGCTTGAGTTCGTTTTTCGAGCAGCCGCCGGATGGGGTCTTCAGGCAGCGCCCGCCAGGTCATGGGCAGGGCGCTGGTCTTTTCGAGCACGGAGGCTTCGATGGAAAGGGTAGCGAGCTGCTCGGCCCGATGCACGGCGATTTTTTCGGCACCGGGCAGCACGTCCTCGGGCTCGGCGGTGAGCGCGAGGTGGCCCACGGCCCAGGCGTCGGCGGCGATGGCGAGCGCGTCGTCGAGCGGGCTGTGCGCGCACTTTTTCTCGCGGAGAAACCGCTCCATCTGCGCGGTGGCGGGCGCGGTGCCGGCGATGACGCCAAAGTCCTCGAAGGCGCGGGCAAACGCGCCGCCGTTCGTGTGGATCGAGCCGTCGTAGTCGAGCCGCAGAAAAAGGTTCGGCGCACCCGCGCGGCCCAGCTCGGCGAAAAGCAGGCGCGCGAGATAGGGCGCGCCATAGACCTGCTCGAAGGCGGCCTTGAGCACCGGCGAGAGCGAGTAGTTCGCCAGCCGGCGGAGCGAGACATCGTGCGCCGAGCGGGCGAAGCCCTCCGTGCTCGTGACCTCGATCGCGGCCATGCGCAGGCGCTCGAGGTCGCCGGGGTGGCCGATGCCGCCGAGCCCGATGCGGTCGTAGATTTCAAACAGCTTCTGCCGCTCGCGACCGAGGGTGAAAAGCAGGATGCCCTCGCGATAGCTGAGCGCCGCGATCGGGCTGCCCCCGGCAAGCTGATGCTCGATGTACTCGCGCCGGTTGGCGATGGCTTCGACCCAGCGGTAGGGCTCTTCGATCATGGGGTGGGTGTTCTCGGGAAGTAGCGCACGTTCGGCAGACCTTTGAAATGTTCATCCTGCGTCCAAAGCGTGGCCTGATGGCGCACGGCAGTCGCGTAGATCAGACTGTCAGCTAGCGGCAGAGGATGCTGCGCCGCCTCAAGTGCGAGAGAGCAATCCAAGTCAACCACCTGCCCGCTTTGCATCACGCTGGCTACTTGGAGGGCATCGTTCTCGCCTCTTTCCCTCAACACTTTTTTGAAGACTTCGTAGATGGATATAACCGGTACGAACAAATTCTCCGCGTCCTCAATCGCGGCTGCGAAAAGCCCGGCACGGTCGCTGTCGGCCAGATACTCCAGCCAGCCGGAGGAATCGACGACGTTGGCGCTCACAAGCGGTCGGAATCCCGGTCAATGTTTGTGTCCATCCCGCGGAGGAATCCGCGCATTTGTGGCAGCGGACGGATGGGAATAAACTCCACCCGGTCAGCGTAGTGCAGCACGCGGAGCTGTTCGCCTGGAGTTAGCTTTAGCGCCTCGCGGATGGGCTCGGGAATAACTACCTGAAACTGTGGTGAAAGGGTGACGGTGTCCGTATTACTCATTGTTTTGTTCAGATGATGGCGATGGCTTCGACCCAGCGGTAGGGCTCTTCGATCATGGGGTGAATAGATGGACGCGGGTGAGTTACTTTACGCCGACTAAATGCAGCGCAGGGTCAGACACTTCGTTCACGCTGGCGCCGCCTGCGGCAGCACCCGCAAAGCCCCGCGCCGAGCAGCACCAGCAGCGCCGCCGAAGGCTCCGGCACAGTCGTGGCCGCGCCGCTGAAAGTCCCCATCCCCGTCCCCGGCGCATCGAAGATGCTCTCCACAAACGTCCCCGCATCCACCGGCCCCGCCGCCAGGAAATCCGACGCCACCGTGCCGCCCCGCGAGAAGCCCGCCAGCGACGCGCCGGGGTGGACGGGATCGATGGGGACGTAGCTCCACTGGCCGGCGCTCAGGGCGATATCCACATAGTAGCCCAGCACCGCCGCATCCGCGGCAAAGGCCGAGGTGAACGCCCGCCCCGTGAACTGCGCCCAGCTTGGCCGGAAGTTCACCCCGCCAATCGGCACGCCGCCGATGGGCTGCGACCAGTCCGCCAGCGCGAGCACCTGCGCGCTCCACCCCGCCGGGGCGATCGGGTCGGGCGGTCCGGGCTGGGCACTCGGGTAGCTCACGGCGAAAAGCGTGATGTCGAAGACCGTGGCCGCGTTCAGGGGATTGACGAGCGTGTAGCCCACATGGGTGGCATCGGTCTGCGCTTCGAGGAGCTGGATGACCTGCTGCACCGCGCGGGCCGGGCCGGCCAGAGCGGCCAGCAGGATGAGAATGTGAAGGAGGCGCGGGTTCATGGGATGGGTGGTTGGCCGGGTTCTTGAAATGGCGAGCGGCTGATGCGGATGGTCAGGCGCTTCCGGTCGATAGCTCATATCGGCAAAATACGGATTCTGGACTTGGACTCGTCGATGGTGAGCAAGGCACCGCTCTCCAGCGCTTCGCCGTGCGCCCGTAGCGCGGTAACGAGCAGCGCTCCAAGATGGCCGGGAGACACGTCCTGCGTGCGAACCTGAATGACGCTCGGCCTGCTGTCCTTGCTGTGGGCGAGCAGGATGCCGAAGTCGAGGTCGTGGGTGAAAACGACACAATCGTGGTCGCGCGCCCACTGCATGATCTCGGTGTCCGGGGCGCGGTAGGCGCCAATGGCGGACCAGTGAATTGACTCGAACCCGTGCTCCTGCAAATACGGCACCCATTCGGGAGACAGGTTCATGTCGAGGAGGAGTCTCACGCGACCGCCAAAGGCACCTCGAACTCCCCGACCCGCCAGGCGGCGTAGGAAAGTGCCTCGTGGATGTCCTCGGCTGCGAGGTACGGATACAGGCGAAGAATCTCCTGGTGGGAATGGCCCGCCGCGACGAGGCCGACGATGGTGCCGACAGTGACGCGAAGGCCGCGAATACAAGG
Organism: Chthoniobacter sp.; assembly: GCA_025351065.1. GTDB lineage: Bacteria > Verrucomicrobiota > Verrucomicrobiia > Chthoniobacterales > Chthoniobacteraceae > Chthoniobacter. The sequence goes on from JANXWQ010000458.1 coordinate 4,589, forward strand.
TTTGCCACCCATGACGGCGGCATCGTGTGTAATACGGGTGAGTGCGAGCATGGCGTGAAGCTACTGGAAACCGTTGCGAAACGCACGTTGAAACACGATACGCGAGGAAACGCCTGACATAGTGTTAAGCCACATGCTTCTTGAATAACTTCCCCAGCGCCTTCTCCGGCAGCGTAGTTATCCCGGCAGAACCGATGAGTTTCACGATCGGGTAGATGCGGCCGCGGCGGTCCACGCCGCCGGTGGCGGTGTCGCTCTCGGCGGCGGTGTCGAGGGCGCGCAGGGCGAGGAGGACGGCGTCCTCTTCGCGGAGTTTGGCGAGCGGCTTTTTGCCCCAGGTGTTTTCGTAGTGCAGGACGCTGCGCACGGCGGGGGAGCCGCTGCCGGTGGTGGCGTAGTCGGCGGCCTCGAATTGCGCGCCCATGGCGTCGTAGAAATAGAGCCGTGCGGCGGCACCGGCGTGGTCGTAGGTGGCGAAGATGGGGACGACGATGCCGATGCCCTGGAGCACCGCGCCGAGGTTGTCGCGCAGGAGTTTGGAAAGCGCGCGGACTTTGCCCTCGAGGCTCATCTCGGCGAGCTGGCTGCGCCGGTAAAACTGGAACGAATGCTCGAGCACGCGCGCCATTTCCCACGCGGTCGCAGGCACGCCGGCGATGGCCATGAGCGAGTGCTGGTCGATCTCGAGCACCTTGTCCGCACGGTCATAGACGAGGACGTTGCCCGCGGTGGCGCGGCGGTCGCCGGCGACGAGCACGCCGACGGCGTATTTGAAGGCGAGGATGGTGGTCGCCTGCGTCTGCGAAAGTGCTGACTGCTGACTGCTGACTGCCGACTGTGCGGCAAACGCGGGAGCCTGCGGATAAAGCCCGCGCGTTTTCAACAAGGAGGAGAAATCCTCCGGCGCGGCCACCGGGGTGCGCGCGTCCGTGGGCGCGGTCATTGGCCGGTGCGCTGGCGGTAGCGCTTGGATTGGTTCGGATCGACCCGGCGCATGCGCTGGAGCAAATCCTTGGTGTCGGGCTTCTGCACGTCGGGCGCTTTGGGCCCGCCGCCGTCGCCTTGCTGCGGTCCCCACGGAGCGGGACCGGCTGGTCGTTGCGTCCTGTCAGGCATGGCTGGGAAGTTAGGGACACGGCTGGAAAAGGCAAGGCTCGCGGACGAAACCGGCGGATTTTTTTCTGTCAATCTCCCGCGCGGCGCTTGCCAGTTTGGGAGTTAAGTGAGAAATCTTTTCGATGAGTCGTTTTTCTCCCACGCTCTGCGCGCTCGCGGCGCTGGGCATTTTTGCTCCGGCAGGCTCGGCGGCAGATTCGCCGCTCACGCAGGAAGTCCACGAGCTGCGCCGCGATGTGCAGATGCAGGCCAAAAAAATAGAGGCGCTGAGCGAGCAAATCCTGCGGCTGACCCAGCTCGCGGAAGCCGCCAAAGCCGCACCGGCACCCGCGCCCACTGCCGCGCCCACGCCCGCAGTTTCGGTGATAGTGAAACCAGCCGTCGTGCCTACGCCCGCGCCCGCGCCGCCCGCCGAACCAGAAGTGCCAAAAGCCGAAGCCGTTCCGCCTGCGGTGAAACACACGGTCGAAAAAGGCGAGACATTGACCTCCATCGCCAAGCACTACAACATCACCCTGCCCGAGTTGCAAAAGCGGAACAAAATCACCAACGACCGCAAACTGCAAATCGGCCAGACGCTCCTCATCCCAGGGGTCGCTGCCCAGGAAACCAAACCGCCCGAACCGCCCGAAGTCCCCGCTGACAAAAAAGAAAACCCCTAAAATTATGGAACATCCCCAACATTGGTTTTTGATGAAGAACGACGACGGCACCGTTTTCGGGCCGATCAGTTTCGAGCAGCTCCGCCAGTGGTCTGCGGACGCCCAGGTCTCGCCGCTCGACAAGGTTTCCACCGACGAGCGGACGTGGATTAAAGCGCCGATGGTTCCCGAGCTGCGCATGGATTATCTAGTCGAAGTCAGCCCCGACCAATTCTACGGCCCGACCTCGCTGAGTGCCGTACGCGAGTTTCTCCAGATGGGTGAAATCCACGCCGAAACCACCGTCACCAACTGCCGCGACGGCTCCAGCGCGCTCGTGAAAGACATCCCCGAACTGCAAAGCTCGCCCGACGAGGAAGAGGCGCAGCAGCCCGTGCGCACAAGCATCCGCATGAACCTGCAGCAGCGCATCCGCGACCTCGAGGAGACGCTCATGGACGAGCGCCGCGCCCGCGAGCAGGCCGAGCATCTGGTGGAAAGGCTCGAGGCGAAGCTCAGCGAGATCACGCGGGCGGCTTCGCTATAGGGCGACGGCGACACGCCGTCGGCCATGTGGAGAACTCCTCCCGCTCCGCAGGAGCAACATGGGCTAGTGCCTGACATGCGGGGTTCTATCAACTTGCCGCTCCCAAAGCGCCAACTTTCGGCCACGCTCCAGGCGTTTGTTTTACCCGAACCGCACGCGTTGTTCACATGCTCTGATGATTGAATGACTTTTGAGCCGACGTTCTTTCTTCTTCTTAAGCGTGTGAACAAGGGACCCGGCTGACGTTCCGCGCTGCCAGGCTATGGGTTCTACAGGCAATGGCGCGTGCGAATAACCGGACAACCACGACTGACGGATTAGAGAAAGTGGCAGGGTCGTCGGTTTATTCGGCGCTGTCGGGAGTTGTTGGGGAGTTATCCGCAGACTTGTAGGTGAGCGGAACGACGGTCTTTTCCATTTTCCAAAGTTCACGCGCGAGAGCGTTGCGCGCGGCCGCAGTCTCGGCTTCTTTTTTACTCCGGCCCTCGCCGCGACCGAGTTCGGTCCCTTCCCAGACGATTTTGGCGATGAAGGTTTTCTGATGCTCCGGGCCGCTTTGGTGAATGATGGGATACGTCGGGCTGACGGGAGAGATGGATTGCAAAAACTCCTGCAGACGACCCTTGGGATTGTTGTCGGCGGGGTCGATCTCGAGGTCTTCGAGGAGTTCGCGGGCCTCGGTCAGGACGACGCGGCGGACGGTGACAAAGTCGCTGTCAATATACATGGCGCCGATGAGCGCCTCGAAGGCATCCGAGAGCGTGCTGGCGCGGTCACGACCGCCGTTGACTTCCTCTCCTCGGCCCATCATCAGGTAGCGCCCGAGGTCGAGGCGCTCAGCGAGGATGCGGAGGCCGTCGCGGGAGACAATGCGGGCGCGGATTTTGGTGAGGTAGCCTTCGGAGAGCTGGGGAAAAGTGTCGAAAAGATATTCGGTGAAGATGAGCTGGAGCACGGCGTCGCCGAGAAATTCGAGGCGCTGATTGTCGAAATGATGGCGCTGGGTTTCGTGACCGAGGCTGGGATGGGTCAGTGCTTCCGCGAGCAGGAGGGCGTTGCGGAATTTGTATTTGAGACGCTGTTCGAGTGGGTTCATGCGTGGCTGACTGCGCGCATTTTGCAGACGTGAAAGCGGCTGGCAAACGCCAACTCGCCGCGGGTCGTTAGTCGCGGATTTTGCGGTAGCGCAGCGGCTGGTAGCCGGCAGTGGTGAGTTCGGCGAGGTCGCGCTCAGAGGCGCGGGTTTTGCAGAAAGGCGCGGCTTCGTAGAATAGGGCGCGGTGCTTTTCGCCATCGAGCCAGCGGACAAAAAGGAGGACGTGACCCTCGGCCGTGTTCATCGCGTCTGCCGGCTTGAGCATGTCGGGCGAGGCGAGGCGCTCGCTGATGCCGAAGAGCATCGAGGTCGAGTGTTTCTCCGCGAGCCCCCAGCAGCGGGAGACAAAGCCGGAGCAGTCGATGCCCGCGGCGTCGGGGCTGACCGCGGCCCCGCCTTTGCGCCGCTTTTCTTGCGTATAGACATCGCCCGCCGCCTTGCCCGCGCGGAGGCCGGCGTCGAAGCGCGCTGGCGTGTCGAAGCCTCCCCATTTGTAGGGCACGCCGGTATTGGCCGCCTCGGGCTGCCAGCAGTCGGCGGCGGGATCGCCGTGACCGCTTGGCCGGTCGGGCGTGTGGATTTCGACGCCCGCGCTGTCCTTTCCATGCCGGACATGCTGGGCCGTCGCCGCCCAGCGGTGGCCGACGTAGGTCTCCGCGATGGCGAGCGCCGCCGCCCGCGTGACCGGTTCCGCGCGGACGTTGCCGGCGAGGACGAGGGCGATGATGAGGCGGAGGACAGCGTTCACTTTTTCCGAAAGATGATGATGTGCTGGCGCGGCAGTGTCTCGATCGCCTCGGCGAATTCGAGCTGCGGGTGCGCGCCCATTTCCTTTTTCACCTGCTCCACGCTCATCTTGTGGACTTCCTTGATCGGCACCTGCGGGTCTTCTTTCCGATACTCGACAAACACGATCCGCCCGCCCGCTTTCAGCCCCGCGATCATGTTTTCGATCATCTCGTACGGGAAATCGAACTCGTGGTACACATCGACCATGATCTCGGTGTCGCACGACGCCGGCGGCAGCTTCGGATCGATGGTGGTGCCGAGCACGGGCTTGACCGTGGCGATGCGAAACATCCCCATCCGCTTCATCAGCAAATCCAGCATCTCCTGCTGAATCTCCACGCCATAAATCACGCCGGTTTCGCCGGTTTTCTTCGCGATCTTCCGGCTCACGTAGCCCGAGCCGCAGCCGATGTCCGCGACCACTTCGCCCTCGCGGAATTTCAGCGCCTCGATCAGCG
>JANXWQ010000461.1 GCA_025351065.1 Chthoniobacter sp.
AACGACGGCGTGATCGAAGACCTCGGCAGCTCGAACGGCACGCTCCTCGATGGCGAACCCGTGACGCGCGCGACCGTGCTGCGGCCCGGCCAGACGATCACGCTCGGCCCCGTCACGCTCGTGCTGCGGCACGAGGCGGCCGCGCCCACGGCGGTGCGCTCGGTCGCGGAAAAGCGCGCGGCTTTGCTCCGCGTGCTGCCGCCGGAATTTCTGCTCGGCAGCAAATACGAGGCGGGCAAAGTGGTCGCGCAGGGCGGCATGGGCGCGATCCTCAGCACGAAGGAACCGGCCATCGACCGCACCGTGGCGATGAAGGTGATGCTCGACAATCCTTCGCCCGCCGACGTGCTGCGCTTTGTCTCCGAGGCGAAGATCACCGGCCAGCTCGAACATCCGAACATCGTCCCCGTTCACGAGCTGGGCGTGGATGAGAAGGCGCAGGTTTTTTACACGATGAAATTCGTGCGCGGGATCACGCTCAAAAAGGTGCTCGACCTCATCGAGGAGGGGCAGGAGGCGACGATCAAAAAATACCCGCTCGGCCATCTGCTCACCGTTTTCCAAAAAGTCTGCGACGGCATCGCCTTCGCGCACTCGAAGGGCGTGATCCACCGCGACCTCAAGCCGGAGAACGTGATGATCGGCGACTACGGCGAGGTGCTGGTGATGGACTGGGGGCTGGCGAAAGTGCTCGATCCCACGCGCAGCAAGGCGGCATCAGGCTTCGACGGGCGCTCGATGATCCGCACCGGCGTGCGCAAGGAGCTGGAAGCCGCGGAGGCCGAGTCGAAAAACGTGATGGGCACGCCGCAGTACATGGCCCCCGAGCAGTGCTGGGGCGCACACGACCGGCACGATTTGCGCACGGATGTCTATGCGCTCGGCGCGATCCTTTACCACCTGCTCGCGCTGCGCCCGTGCATCGAGGGCGACGATCCGCAGGCCGTGCTGAGCAGGGCGGCGCGTGGCGAATTCGTGTCGCCGCTCACCGCCACGGCGGGCGCAAAACGGCTCCCGCACCTGCCCGGCGGCCGCGTGCCCGAGGCGCTCGCCGCGGTGACGATGAAGGCGATGGCGCTCCAGCAGGACGTCCGTTATCCGGGCGTGCCCGAGTTGCAGGCGGAGATCGAGGCGTATCAAAACGGCTTCGCCACGACCGTGGAAAAAGCCGGGCCGGCGAAGCAGTTCCTCATGGGCCTGAAGCGCCGCTTCCGCGCGCCTGCGCCCGGCGGGAAGTAAGCACTGCGCTCAGTTCGCCAGCCCGGCGAAGGCCTTGCGTCCCGACCAGAGCAGAAAGGCCGCGAGCACCGCGACGAGCGCGGTCGTGACGAGAGGGGCCGTTTCCTTGAGGCTGGCGCCGTGGGTGATGAAGATGTGAAAGGCGAGGATGTTGACGATGATGGGGCCAAGCACGAGGAGCCCAAAGTTCCGCGTCCGCGGAATGGCCACCAGGATGCCGCCGATGAGTTCCAGCACTTTGACGAAAGTCATGTAGCCGGTTGGCACGAGCGCGCCCATGAACATGCCGGCGGCGGAGTCCGCCGGTGGGGACGGCGGGGTGGGGCCGAGCTTGAGGAGAACCACGAGCGAGGCCATGAGGAAGAGTAGGCCCAGCAGGGCGCCGGCGATGTTAGTTGCGAGTTTCATAGGTTTGCCTTGTTACTTCTTTGCTTCGGATTCCGCCAGCGTCTTGAGCGTAGCCAGACCTTTTTCAAACTGTCCGCCCACCATCTTGTCGCAGTTCATAATGAGGCCGACGGCCTTGCCCGTGAAGCCATTCTTACCCGACATGCTCCACGTCACCACGGTCTGACCGCCCTCGGGCTTGAAGGTGAACTCGGCGATGTTGGTGCCTTTCATCGGCTTTTCAAAATCGAGCTGAAAGCGGATGAGTTCGCTGGGCTGGCTTTCAATGACCGTCATGCGGCCAACGCCCACCTCCATGTTGCCGTCCCAAGCATAGCCCGCGCCTTTCCCGCTCGGCGGGCCGTCGAAGGAAACCTTCGCCGCGGGGTCGATCTTCGCCCACGGCGACCATTCCTGCCATTGGTGCATGTCGTTCACCTGCGGAAAGACCACCTCCGGCGGCGCGGCGATGGTGGCCGACCGCGTGATGCGGAAGTCGGCGGGCTGGAGTGCGGCGATGACGGCAAAGGTGCCAACGATAACAGCAAGGATGAGGGCGATTTTCTTGAACATAGGATTGAAGGTTGGGTGTGAGCGACGACCGAAATTCTGCTCAGTACACGGGACACCGGACGGGTTCAATCTTTCACATTTCTCCTTCGCTCTGATCGAAAATTGCCTTTGGCAACTGTGCTGTTTTTTCCAGCCGCACTACACGATCAGCATGCAGTCGCCGTAGCTGTAGAAGCGGTAGCGGAGGGCGATGGCCTCGGCGTAGGCGCGCAGGGTGAAGTCGCGGCCGGCCAGCGCGCTGACAAGCATGAGCAGGGTGCTTTTTGGTAGATGAAAATTGGTGAGCAGTGCGCCGACCGCGCGGGGTTGGTAGGGCGGGTGGATGAAGATGTGGGTGCTGCCCGCGCATGCGGCAATGGGGAGGCCGCATGTTTCCAAGACGCGGGCGCTGGTGGTGCCGATGGCGATGAGGCGCGACGCGGCGTTGATGGCGCGGGCGCTTCCCTCGGAGACGCGGAAACGCTCGGCGTGCATGCGGTGCTGGGTGAGGTCGTCAGTGAGCACGGAGCGAAAGGTGCCGATGCCGACGTGCAGGGTGAGAAAGGTGTGCGCGATATTTTGCAAAATCTCCGGCGTGAAGTGCAGCCCGGCGGTGGGCGCGGCGACGGCCCCGCGTTCGCGGGCGAAGACGGTCTGGTAGCGCTCGGCGTCGGCGGGTTCGACGGCGCGGCCGAAGTAGGGCGGGATGGGGAGTTCGCCCGCGGCGTCGAGGTCGATGGGGCCGGTGAAGTCGATGACGCGCTCACCTTCCGGTTCTAGGCCGATGACGGTGCCGGTGGTGCCGCGCACGGTGACTTGCGCGCCGAGGCGCATTTTGCGGCCGGGTTTGACCAGGCATTTCCAGACGTGTCCGCGGAGGTTTTCGAGGAAGAGTAATTCGATGCGCCCGGCGTCGTCGGAGAAAACACGGGCGGGGATGACGCGGGTGTCATTGAGCACCACGAGGTCGCCGGGGCGGAGGAATTGCGGGAACTCGCGGAAGTGCCGATGCTCGAGGCGCTGGTCGGCGCGGTGGAGGACGAGCATGCGGGCGTCGTCGCGGCGCGGGAGCGGATGGCGGGCGATGAGTTCGTCCGGGAGCGTGTAGTCGTAGTCGGCGGTGAGGAGGCTCAAGGGATTTTCGATTCTCGATTTTGGATTTTCGATTGGAGGAGCCACGCGGCGAGCGGAGGGAGGATGACGAAGGAACGCGTCAATAGCGTGGGCTGCCACGCCGTCCAGAGCGGGGTGCTTTCCCACAGCAGCAGCGCGGTGAGCGCGCTGAGCGAGAGGATGGTCCAGGCGGTCTGGCCGCGCCAGACGGCGAGGGGCAAAATCCAGGTGACATACCACGGATGCAGCGTGGGACTTAGGATGAGCGCCGCGCCGAGCACCCAGAGCGCGCTGCGCCGCCAGTCGGCGCGGAGTTTCCACACGATGACGCCGACGGCGACCGCGAGGGCGAGGGTAAAGGGCCAGTTGCGACCGAACGGATTCGGGATGGTGAGGGCTTCGAGCCAGCCCCAGACGAGGTCGTTGAACCGGGTGACATCGGCGAAGGCGAGGAGCGGTTTCAGCACCACGACGGGGCCGCCGTAGGGCAGGGTGAGCGTGGCGGGGATGGCCACGCTGAGGACGAGGGCGGCGGCGCGTTTGCGCAGCGCGAAAAACCAGACGGGGAGGAGAAAAATGGGGATGAGTTTGAAGGCGATGGCGAGGCCGAGGCAGGCGGCGCTGGCGAGTGCCCACGGCCACGCGGGACGTGTGGCATCCGCAGTCGTCGCGCGATGCAGGGCGAAGACGGCGGCGGTGAGGGTGAGCAGCATGAGGCTGTCGAAGTGACCCGCGCCGGCGCAGGCGTAGGCGACGGCGGGATTCCACGCGTACCACGCGGCACGGCAATACGGGCAGAGATTTGCCGCAGAGGCGCGGAGGGAAGTGGGAGGGACGCAGAGGGTTTCCAAATCCTCGGCCTTTCCCTCTGCGGAACTCTCCATCCCCTCTGCGCCTCTGCGGTTCAAAAAAGCGGAGCTGCGCACAAGACGAAGCAGCAGCGCGATGGTCGCGAGGTCGGCGAGGACGAAGACCAACTTGAAGGCGAGCACGGACACCGCCGACTGCGGCGTGGCGGGGACGGCGCTGGCGAGCGCGGCAAAGGTCAGCTCGGTAGCAGGCGGATAGATCGCGGCGGATTCGGGGTGGTTGATGCGCCACCATTCGTCATCGCGGAGGTCGGTGAGTAAAACGGAGTCGGGGCCTTCGACATACGGATTGAAACCCGCGCGCTGGATGCGGCCCTCCCACAGGTAGCGCCACAGGTCATCGCCCGGCTCCATCGGCAGCAGCACGACGCGCAGCGCGATGGCGACAAACCAAAACAGCACTGCCCGGTTTGGCGCACGGCCTTTCGGGAAAAAACGGACGGCGACAAGGAAGCACACGCCCGCTCCCAGCAGCGCGGCGACGAGCCGCGCGGTATGGCCCGGCACGCCGAGATCACCGGCTTCGAGCGCCGCGAGCAGCAGTGCGACTTCCGCGATGATCGCGAAAAAAAACACGACCGGCCCGCGGCGGGCGCGCGGTGTTTCAGCGGGTGCGTCCACGGCTCACGCTTTGGGCGCGGGCTTGCTCGCCGCGCCGAAGACGCGCTGGAGTTCGCAGCGCTGCGCGGCGGCGATGACGAGGTCGGCGACGCGCCGTTTCAGCCGCCTCGCGCGGAGGAAAAGAATGAACCCGATGACCACGTAGAGCACCCACCAGCCGTAGTCCTGATGCTTCGTGAAAGCAGCGCGGTAGAGCAGGCCGGAGAGCAGCACGGCATTGAGCAGGATGGTCGCGGCCACGGGCTCCGCGCCAAGCCGCACGCGGGTCAGACACTTCGGCCCGCCGTGGTATTCGGTGACGGTGCGGACGTTGATCGACCAGAACTGCGTGCCGTAAATCTGCAGGTCCCAGTCCTTCCAGCCGGTGTCGGCGGAGTAGCGCCAGCCTTCGTCTTCGAGCAGTTGGAAAATTTCGGTCAGCAACTGCTCGCGGCCCTTGCCGGTTTCATTCCAAAGGTCGAGCTTCGAACTGCCGCCGCGATGGCTCGCCTTCGGCAAATCGGCCTCGGGTTTCGCGATGACCGCGCCCGGCGTCTTTTTGTATTTCATCCAGGTGAAATAGCGCGCCCAGCCGCGCCCGAGCGGCTGCATGAAGGCGAGGAAGGCGACGAGCAGCCGCGCGCGGATGCTGTCGAACTTCGGCTCGATGCGCGCGTGGATCATGTAGCTCAGCGCGACAAGGAAGGTGCCGAGAAACATCAGCAGCGGCACCATGCGAATCTTTTCCAACGGCCACCCGAGCACCGCGATGAACGCGGTCAGCACGACCCACTCGACGCTGCTGAGATAAGCCGCCAACTCGCTCTGCGGCGTGGGATAGATCGACTGAAACAAGCCCTGCCCGAAGACGCCGTGGTAGATGACCGGTTTGTTGAAAAGCCAGGTGAAGCGCGGTGCGCCGTAGATTTGACCCTTCCATTTCGCGGTGCCGGTGGGGCCGAAAAAGATGAGGTGTTTGAAACGCAGCATGCTCTCCGCCTCGCCGTAACCCTCCTGCTGCGCGCGAAAGGCTTTGAGCGTGAAGCGCCGGTAGTGCCAGACGATGGCGCTCGGCGAAAAGGCGATGACGCCGCCGTTCGTCTGCAAGCGCCAGCAAAAGTCCACATCGTCGCCCGCCTTGCGATACTCGGTGTCGAAGCCGCCCACGCTTTCGTATGCCGCGCGGTGAAAGGCCATGTTGCAGCCGGGGATGTGCTCGGCCACGACATCGGTGAGCAGCACATGGCTCGGCCCGCCGGGCGCGGCGGAGACGGCGGCTTGGATCCAATTGACCGCGGGCGGCGAGATATTCGGCCCGCCGACGCCCACGTAATCGCCGTTCAGCAGCGTGCCGACCATGAAGTAGAGCCAGTCGGGATCGGCCATGCAGTCCCCGTCGGTGTAGGCGAAAATATCGCCGCGCGCGGCGTGCGCACCGGCATTGCGCGCGTAGCTCAGGCCCATGTTTGGCTGCACGATGTGGATGAAGCCGGGCAGCTTTCCGCCGCCGCCATAGACTTCGCAGTGCGCCTCGTGATGCTGCCCGTTCACGGTCGCGCTTTCGTCTTTCACAATCGCCGGGACGCGGGCGCAGCGCTCGTCGAGCCATGCCTTGACGAGCTGCAGCGTGCCGTCTTTCGAGCCGTCATCGACGAGCACGATTTCGAAATCGGGATAGGTCACTTCGTCGAGTGAGCGCAGGCAGTCGCCGAGCGTCTGCGCGCCGTTGTAGCTGCACACGATGACGCTGACTTTCGGATAGCGCGGCAGCACCACACGCTGGGTCATGGAGCTTTCGCCGCGCAGATATTGCTGGAGCGCGGCGAAGGCTTTCTTCGGCTGGCGGTCGCGCGTGACGAGGCCGAAAGCCCAGTCTGTGATGTCGTGCCCGCCGGTGAACCACTCGTCGGTCCAGGTGAAAAAAATCGTCCCCGCCGCGCCGCCGCGCACCACACATTCCAGATGCCACGACAGCACGCTGGCCTGCTCCTCCTCGCCTTTGCGAATCGTATCGAGACCGAATTCGCCAAACATCAGCGGACGGTCTTCCGCGAGGTTTTGCAGCCGGGCGAGATACTTTTCAAAATCCCGCTGCCGCTCGAGATAGACGTTGTAAGAAACAAAATCGACGTTCGACGGCAGCAGATATTCCGTCGGCGGATAACTGGCGAAACTGTAGAGCGCGCGCGGGTCGGCGGCGCGGGCGATGCGGATGAGTTTCTCCACAAACTCGATGACCCGCCGTGCGCCGAGCCAGCGCACGATGGCAAAGGGAATCTCATTGCCCACGTAGTAGCCGAAGACTGCCTCGTGCCCCGCGTTTTTGGCCACGCCCGTTCGGATGGTCTCCTCGATCTGCTGGCGGATTTTCGCGTTGTTCAGAAACTCGATGTGCTCGGCCCACGGGATCGAGATGAGCACCCGCAGCCGGAACTCCCGCGCGAGATCCAGGAACCATTTCGGCGGGACGTGGTAAATGCGCAGGAGATTGAGGCCCACCTCCTGCATGAGCGCGAAATCGCGCCGCGCCTTTACCGGGTCGCCCACGAAATCGCCCGCCGCATCCGGCGCGAACGGCCCATAGGTCACACCCTTGATGAACCACTTTTTGTCGCCCTCGAAGAAAAACTTCGCCCGCACGCCGATCGGCGGGAGCGGCGCGGCGGCGGTGATGGGTGTGAGAGCGTCGGGCATGAAAAAGAGCGCCCTTCTTAATGCGCCGCGCCGCGCGGGGCAAAATGTTTTGACGGCCCTGCGAGCCGCTGAAATAAAGGCCGCCCGCGGTTTCCCGCCTTTCAATCCAAACTCCATGAACACCGTCCAATCCCTCAAGACCGTCAAAAAGAACGTCGCCAAACTCGTCGATGCCGCGCTCGGCGAAACCGGCGGCCTGCTGCGCCTCGCGCCGTGCTGGGTGCCGCGCAGCTTTCTTCAGCCGGGCAAGCGGCTGAAACTCCACCCGGACGACCTCTACGCCTACGGCCTGAACCGCGGCGGCATCGACGAGCGCTGGTTCGCCTCCACCACGCCCGCGGCGAACGAGGGCCGCGTGCCCGACGAAGGCTACAGCTACGTGGTCGCTGGCGGGTCGCGTTTCACGCTGGCGCAGGCGGTGGCGGAGTGCGGGGCTACGGTCATTGGCGAGAAGATTTGGAAAAAGTATAAGCGGTGGCCGGTGTATTCGAAGTTCTTCGACAACATGGGCCCCATCCCGCACCACATGCACCAGTCGAAGAAGCAGGCGGCGCTGGTGGGGCAGGAGGGCAAGCCGGAGTCCTATTACTTCCCGCCGCAGCATAATAACGTCGGCAACAACTTCCCCTATACCTTCATGGGCTTCGAGCCCGGCACCACCAAGGCGCAGGTGCGGAAATGTCTCGAAGATTGGAACAAGGGCGATAACGGCATCCTCGACCTTTCCAAAGCCTACCGGCTGAAAGCCGGCACCGGCTGGCTCATCGACCCGTGCATCCTGCACGCGCCCGGCTCGCTCTGCACCTATGAGCCGCAGTGGGGCAGTGACGTTTTCGGCATGTATCAGTCATTGGTCGAGGGTCGCGAAGTTCCTTGGTCTTTGTTAGTCAAAGACATGCCTAAATCCAAGCACAAGGACTTGGACTTCATCGTCGATCAGCTCGACTGGGACAAAAACGTGGACCCCAACTTTAAGGACAACCACTACCTTGAACCCGTGCCTGTCGCCGACACCCGCAGCGAGGGCTACGTCGATCGCTGGATCGTCTATGGCAAAGTCGATGGCGAGCAGCTTTTCACCGCCAAGGAACTGACCGTCGAGCCAGGTGCTGTCTGCAAGATCAAGGACAAAGGCGCCTACGGCCTCATCTGCGTGCAGGGCCGCGGCGCGATCAATGGCCAGGCGCTGAACTCGCCCAAGCTCATCCGTTTCCACGAGCTGACCGAAGACGAGTTTTTCTGCACCGAAGACGGCGCGAAAGCCGGCGTTACCTTCGCCAACACCAGCGAAACCGAGCCCTTGGTCATCCTCCGCTACTTCGGCCCCGAAGTGAACCCCGACGCCCCGGCGATGGGTGCGTATCGGAAGAATAAGTTTAACTAAGCACCGCGTTTAGTTTCCTTGAGGAGATCGACTTTCCCAGGGCGTTGCCCTAGGCTGGCTTGTTTGCGTACCTTTTGTGCTCATTGTTGAAAGGGGAAATTGACGACGCTCAGGAGCGGGAATACGGTGAGCCATCATGGAAG
>JANXWQ010000481.1 GCA_025351065.1 Chthoniobacter sp.
GACCAGAGCTGCTTCTTTTGGGGGAGAAGCAGCTCGAAGTCTGTCAACCCTCCGCCCGCGCCCACCCGCGTTCCATTGCCGGGCGCTCGCGAAGGAGCCGAGTGCAAAGGCGCGCCGGTTAGAGCTTGCCCTCGAACTCGATCAGGCGCTGGAGGGCTTCCAGAAAATCCTTAAAAGCCGGGGCTGGCAGCATGATCGTGTCACGCCGTCCGCCTACGTCTTCGGTGATTTTCAGGAACCGCCCGCGCTGGTTTTCTTTCAGGTCGAGAAAGAAGATTTTCCGATCATTCGCGACCTTCTCGGACGCAATCGGATCGGACCCCATTCTCTCTCCAGGATTATCATTCATCATATGCTTGGACTGTCTTGGTTTTGGCGCCAGTCCGAACATGGGCTGGCGGTGAGCGGCAGAGGCTAGGCAGAATGTGCGGCGATGCAACTCTTTCATTCCGCAATTATACCTACTAACAGCATTTTCATTTTCCCCGCGCGAGCCTGCCACTCCCCGTTACCCCGTCACCCTACGCCGCCGCCGTTGCCTTTGGCGGCGGGCTGAGGTAGGCGAGTTCGGTCATCCAGTGGTAAAGTCGCGCATGCTCACCGACACCCACGCCCACCTCGACTTCCCTGAGTTCGCCGACGACCTCCCCGCCCTTCTCGACCGCGCCGCCGCCGGCGGCGTCAGCCGCATCCTCACCATCGGCACCTCGGTCGAAAGCAGCCGCCGCGCAGTCGCCCTCGCCGAGCAATATCCGCAGGTCTTCGCCGTCATCGGCGTCCACCCGAACTCCGCCGGTGAAGCCGCGCCCGGCTTCATCGACGACCTCCGCGCCCTCGCCCAAAGCCCCCGTGTCGTCGGCCTCGGCGAGACCGGGCTCGATTACCACCGCCTCCCCGGCACCATCCTGCGCCGCACCGCCCTCGATGTCATCGGCGACGAATCCGCCTCCGACCTCGAAGCCGCCATCCACGCCGCCGCCATCAAAAACCAGCAGGCCATCGTCTTCGAGCAGCAGCTCGACCTCGCCGCCGAGCTGGGCCTAAACGTCGTCATCCACGAGCGCGACGCTTGGGATGACACCCTCGCCATTTTGCAAAACCGCGCCAACAAAGTGCGCGCCGTCTTCCACTGCTTCGGCAAAGCCCCCGCGCAAGCCGACGCCATCCGCGCCCTCGGCCACCTCGTCTCCTTCACCGGCATCGTCACCTTCAAAAACGCGCCCGACGCCCAGGCCACCGCGCGCACCGTCCCCGGCGACGCCTTCATGGTCGAGACCGACTGCCCTTTTCTCGCCCCCGTCCCCTTCCGCGGCAAACGCTGCGAACCCGCGCACACGCGCCACACCGCCGAATTCATCGCCCAACTCCGCGGCGAATCCCTCCCCGACCTCGCCGCCCGCACCACCGCCACCGCCGACGCCTTCTTCCGCTTCCCGCGCAGACGCGCAAAAAATTCTCCCGCACGCGCCGCGGGCTTGCGCTAACCTGCGCGGCTGATGACCGAACCGAGCAGCGATCCGCGCAAGAGCGGCTTCATTTTCCAAGACCTGCACGGCCACCGCTGGCCGCGGCTGCGGCGGGTGCTGGCGCTGTGGGGGCTGTTGCTGGCGCTCGCGGTGGTGTGGTTTTTTCGCACGCTGCTCATCCACCCGGAGCTGCGCGTGCCGGCGGCGGTGCGGTCGCTGAAGGGCCGGCTCAAGACGGCGAACCACGCGGCGAAGGATGATCCGAACGCGCTGAGCTTTCAGAAAAAACTCCTGCAGCTCGACGCGAAGGCGGCGGGTGAAAACCTCGATCCCGCGACGATCGCCAAGCTCTACGGCAATTCGAAAGCCGCGCAGGAACGGCTCGCGCGCATCCATGCGCAGCTCCAGCGCGCGCACGGGGAAATCCGCCTCGGGCTGTATGTGGACTGGGATCCGAACAGCTTTGCCTCGCTGGAAAAACACTCGGGCGCGCTCACCCACCTCGCGCCGGAGTGGTTCGCGCTGCAGGGCACGGACAGCCAGCTCATCATCGAGACGGAGCCGCGGCTCATCACTTTCGCCGCGGCGCACGGGCTGACGCTGATGCCGATTTTGCACAATCTCCAGGGCAACACCTGGCAGCCCGAGGCGGTGGAAAATCTCGCCAATGGCTCCGCCGACAAACGCGACCGCTTCGTGAGCGAACTCGTGGCCGCTTTGCAAAAGGCGAAGGCCGGCGGCGTGATCCTCGACTGGCAGCAGCTCGATCCGTCGTATCAGGAAAACTACACCGATTTCATCGCGCAGATCGCCGATGCGCTGGGCGCGGCGAAGATGGAGCTGTGGTTCATGGTCTCGCTGGGCGAGGACTTCGACACCTTCGACATCCCGGCGCTGGAGCTGTCGGTGGACCGTTTCATCGCGGTGCTGCACGATGAAAATTCCGAGCACGACGCGCCGGGGCCCATCGCTTCGCAGACGTGGCTCGAGGGCTGGATGAAGGTCATCACCAAAACCGACCCGCAGGGCGGCTGGGTGTACGGCGAGCCCGCGCAGTGGATCGGGCTGCTCGGCGCCTATGCCTACGACTGGAATACGACCACGCAAAAAGCCGAGCCCATCGGCTACAAGGACGCCATGAGCCGCGCCAGCTACGCGGGCGTGGACCAGGACGGCAACCGCGTGCCCGTGGCCGCGCCAGCCTACAACGGGCAGTACGACTACTCAGAGCCGAACGGCGAGCACACCGTCACGTTTCTCGACGCCATCTCGTTTCACAACCAGCTCCGCACGGTGCGCGCGGCGAGCTTCGGCGGCGTCGGCGTGAGCCGGCTCGGCACGGAAGACCCGCAGATTTGGGACGTGCTGGAAATGCACGCGCCGCCGGGGCTCGGCACGCTGCGGGCGCTCGGCGAGCTGAAGCCCAACCTGAGCGTGACCAATGTCGGGCGCGGCGAAATCGTGAGCGTCGATCTCAAAAGCGACGACGGCAAACGCACCGTCACGCTCGACCCCGACGGCCTGCTCAGCGCGGAGTACACGGACTTTCCCACCTACCCCATCCTCTACCATCAGGGCGCGGGCGCGGAGCACCACGTCGCCATCACCTTCGACGACGGCCCGGACCCGAAATGGACACCGCAGATTCTCGACATCCTCAAGGAGCGCGGCGTGCATGCGGCGTTTTTCCTCGTGGGGCAAAACTGCGAGGACCACCCCGGTCTCGTCACGCGCATCGTGGCAGAGGGGCATGAAATCGGCAACCACACCTACTCGCACCGCAACCTCGCGTTGATGTCCGAGACCATGATGCAGCTCGAACTCGACGCCACGCAGCGCCTCATCCAAAGCATCACCGGGCTCTCCACCACGCTCTTTCGCCCGCCCTACAACGCGGACTCAAATCCCGCCGACCTCGCCGAACTCGGCCCGCTCGAACTCGCCGAAAAGCTCGGCTACACCATTGTGCTGGAAAAAATCGACCCGCGCGACTGGGCGCAGCCGGGCGCGGCGGAGATCGTGCAGCGGGTGAAGGATTTGCGCGACGAGGGCAACATCATCCTGCTGCACGACGCCGGCGGCGACCGCGCGCAGACCGTGGCGGCGCTGCCGAAAATCATCGACTACCTGCACGCGCGCGGCGACCGCATCGTGTCGCTCAGCGAGCTGCTGAACATCCCGCGCGCCGACCTCATGCCGCCGGTGGATGAAAAGCGCGAGCCGCTGGAGCGCATCGTCGCGAGCACCGGCTTTCGCGCGTGGCACGCGGTCGTCGAAATGTTTTGGGCCTTCATGATTTTGTCCACCGGCCTCGTGGTCGCGCGCACGCTCGTGGTCGCCTGGCTCGCGCACCGGCACCACCGCGAGGCGCAGAAATCCGCCGGTAAAAACCACCCGTCAGAAATCTTCGCGCCGCCGCTAAGCGTGGTCATCGCGGCATTCAATGAGGGCCGGGTCATTGCGCAGACCTTGCGCTCGGTGGTGCAGACGGACTACGCGGGCGAGTTGGAAATCCTCGTCGTGGACGACGGCTCGCGCGACGACACCGCCGCCGAAGTCGAGCGCGTGGCCGCCGCCGAGCCGCGCATCCGCCTCATCCGCCAGGCGAACACCGGCAAGGCCGGCGCGCTCCGCCGCGGCGTGGCGCAGGCGCGGCACGGCATCGTGGTCTTTCTCGATGCCGACACCCAGTTCGAGCGCGGCACGCTGCGCGCGCTCGTGCAGCCGCTCGCCAATCCGCTCACCGGCGCGGTCAGCGGCAATGCGCGCGTGGGCAACCTGCGCACCTTCGTCGCGCGTTGCCAGAGCCTCGAATACATCTGCGGCTTCAACCTCGACCGCCGCGCCTACACCTCGACCAACTGCATCACCGTCGTCCCCGGCGCGGTCAGCGCGCTGCGCAAAAGCGCCATCGCTGCGGCGGGCGGCTTTTCCCACGACACCCTCGCCGAGGACACCGACCTCACGCTCACGCTGCACCGCCTCGGCTACCGCATCGACTACGCGCCCGGCGCCATCGCCCACACCGAGGCACCCGAGACTTTTCGCACGCTCGCCCGGCAGCGATTCCGCTGGGCCTTTGGCACCATGCAATGCCTGTGGAAACACCGCGACCTCGTCTTCAATCCGCGCTTTCCCGCGCTCGGCTGGTTCAGTTTGCCGAATATCTGGTTCATGCAAATCGGCCTCGTCGCCGTCACCCCGCTGGTCGATGCGATCCTGCTCTACTCCCTCATCCTCGGCCATGCGGCGGGCCTGTGGTGGTGGTTCGCCGCCGTGCTCGGGCTCGATCTTTTCCTCGCCATGCTCGCCTGCTGGATGGAGCGCGAACCGCTGCACCGCGCGCTCATCATTCTGCCCATGCGCTTTTTCTACCGCCCCCTGCTCGCGTGGGTCATTTGGAAATCCATCTTCCACGCCGTGCGCGGCGCATTTGTGAGTTGGGGAAAACTGGAGCGCACGGCGAGCGTCGGAGTACGGGCATGAACTTTCGCTTCTCGATTTTCGCTTCTCGATTGGCCGCGCACCGGGTGCCCGCGCTTTTCCTCCTCGCGCTTTTGCTCGCGACAGCGGCCTGCAAACGCGACGCGCAAAACGCCGGAGAGCCCGCCAATCGAGAATCAAAAATCGAGAATCGAAAATTAGCCATCCCCCGGCACGGCGCTTACACCGGCGCTTACATCGACTGGGGCGAAAAGGAGGACGCCGTCGGGCTCGAGGCCATCGAGCAGTTCGACAAGATGGTCGGCAAGCATCAGGCCATCGTCGCGAGTTCGAGCTATTGGGGCGAAGGCACCTTTCCCGAGGCCAATGTCCGCGTCATCGCCGCGCACGGCTCGGTGCCGCTCATTTTCTGGTCGCCGTGGGACAAGCCGTACGAGGAAGGGCGCGGGCCGGACCGTTTTTCGATCACCAGCATCATCGAGGGAAAGCACGACGCCTACATCGGCCTGTGGGCCGATAAAGCGCGCGACTTCGGCCAGCCGATGATCGTCTCCTTTGCCAATGAAATGAACGGCTCCTGGTTCCCCTGGAGCGGCCTGCACTACGGCGGCAGCCAAATGGTCGAAGGCACCGCGCCGCCCCATGAGCGCTACGTCGGGCCCGAGACTTTCAAAAAAGCCCACCGCCACGTCGTCGATTGCGTGCGCGCGCGCGGCGCGAAAAACGTGCAGTGGGTTATGCACTTCATGAACTACTCGCTCCCGCAGGAGGAGTGGAACCTCGCCATCCAGTACTACCCCGGCCCCGACTACTGCGACTGGCTCGGCTTCAGCCTCTACGGCGCGCAGTTTGCCGACGACGATTGGTCGGTCTTCTTCGGCCTTTTCGACTGGCCCTACGAGGAAATGCGCCGCATCGATCCCACCAGACCCGTCATGGTCTGCGAGTGGGGCGTCGGCGAATTTCCCGGCAAAGGCAGCAAGGCGCAGTGGATTCGCGACGGCTTCCGCCTGATGAAAGACCCGCGCTATCCGAACTTCAAAGCCTGCGTCTATTGGCACGAGCGCTGGCAAAACGCCGACGGCCGCTACAGCAACCTCCGCGTCAACTCCACCCCCGAAGCCCTCGAAGCCTACCGCACCGGCGTCGCCGATCCCTTCTACCTCGGCGAGCCCGTTTTCGAGCCGGCGAAATAGCCTGCGCCCGCGCGAAGTCATTTTTCCTCGGGCACGCCCAGGCTGGGCTGCACAAGGCTCCGCAACGTAGCAGGTGCGCGGCCCGGCCGATGGAAGACCTTGAAGATGCGCGGTAAAACCGGCATCATCGCGGGCCTATGAAAAAGAACCCGCCCCGGAAAAAAACCGCCGCGTCCAC
>JANXWQ010000585.1 GCA_025351065.1 Chthoniobacter sp.
CATCTCGCGGCCGTAGATGCCTTTGATGGTCAGCATGTTGAAAACGACCTTGTTCCAATCAATCGCGATCTCCTCGCTGGGGATGCCGAGCATGGCGATTTTTCCGCCGTGGCACATGGCGTCGATCATCGAGCGGAAGGCTGCGGGGTTGCCGGACATTTCGAGGCCCACGTCGAAGCCCTCGGTCATGCCGAGCTGCTTTTGCACGTCGGCGAGCGAGTCGCGCGAGACGTTGAGCGCGACATCCACGCCCATTTTTTTTGCGAGCGCGAGGCGGTGGTCGTTCACGTCGGTGATGACGACGAAACGCGCGCCAGCGTGGCGCACGACGGCGGCAGCCATGAGGCCGATCGGGCCCGCGCCGGTGATGAGCACATCCTCGCCGAGCACAGGGAAGGAGAGCGCGGTATGCACGGCGTTGCCGAGCGGGTCGAAGATGCTGGCGACATCGAGGTCGATGCCGGGGCGGTGGTGCCAGACGTTGGTCATCGGCAGCGCGAGGTACTCGGCGAAAGCGCCGGGCCGGTTCACGCCGATGCCGCTGGTGTGGGCGCAAAGATGCCGCCGCCCCGCGAGGCAATTCCGGCAGCGCCCGCAGACGACGTGCCCCTCGCCGCTGACGATTTCACCGGCAAAAAAATCGTTCACATTTTCGCCCGTGGCGATGACCTGCCCGACGAACTCATGCCCGACGACCATCGGCACGGGGATCGTCTGCTGCGCCCACGCGTCCCATTTGTAGATGTGCAGGTCGGTGCCGCAGATGCCGGTTTTGAGCACCTTGATGAGCACGTCGTTGAGCCCGCATTTCGGGTCGGGGACATCTTGCAGCCAGAGGCCGGGTTCGGATTTCGCTTTGACGAGGGCTTTCATGGAGAGGGTGCGGAGGTAGCAGCGGAAAGGTGTCATCGCCAAATGGAATCGGCGTTTATGACATGCGGCTGTTATTGGCCTCACGCAAAGGGCGCGAAGGACGCAAAGGTTTTTGTTGGGCATTTCCCCCTTGGCGTCCTTCACGTCCTTTGCGTGAGGGCCATCAGCGCTCGGTGCCGGTCACGGGCAGCGGCCCGCCTTCCTGCACGAGCTGGCGGTAGCTGCGCGGGGGGATGCCGTAGGCTTTGCGGAAGGCGCGCGAGAAGGCGTAGAGCGACTCGAAGCCGCAGCGCTCGCCGATGTCCGACACCGTGAGCGCGCCGCTTTGCAAAAGCTGCGCGGCTTCCGAGAGGCGCGATTCGCGGATGTATTTGCCGAGGCTCACGCCGAGCCGGTCGCGGAACACCGCGCGCAGATGGCTCACGCTGTAGCCGAGATCCTCGGCGATGTCGGCGATGGTCACGGCCTGGCTGAGATGCGCGCGGACGTAGCGGTTGATGCTTTCCAAAATCACGTCGCGCACGTCGTCACTCGAGTGGATGTCGATGCGCTCCGCGGGCAGCGTGGGGCAGCTTGCGAGATGCCGGAGCAGGCGCGACAGGACGTAGGAAATCTCCAGCGTATCGGGCTGCGTGGCGCGCGGTTGCTCGGCTTCGCAGACGAGCGTGTGGAGCAGTTCCATGGCCGCCTGATCGAGCACGCGCGGGCTGTCGTGCAGCGCCTGGAGCGCATCCGCCGTGCGCAGCTCGAAGGTGATGAACAGCCATTCGAGGCGGCCCGCCGACACGTCCATGTAATGATGAAACTGGTTCGGAAAAATCAGCGCGCACTCGCCGGGATGGAGCAGAAAAGTGCTGCGCCCGATGCGCACCGGGCCGGCCTTTTCCAGCACGATGGTCAGCTCGAAACGGTGGTGGTAATTCGCCGTCACGCCCTCCGGTTTCAGCGCCGCGGTGTCGCTGCGCTGAAAGAGGATGATGTTGTCCGGCGCGAGCGACTGCTCGATTTTCAGCCCAGAAAAAAGGCTGGCTGGCAGCGCGATTTCGCGGACGAGGCGGCGAACGTTCTGGATGGTTTTGCTGTTGGGGTTGTTCACTTTTCGTCCGTCGTTTTGTAGGCCGCGCAAGGGAAAAGGCCAGTAACAATCGCCGCCCGCTCGCTGGGAAAACACCACTTGCCATAGGTGGAGCGCCTGCCTACTTTCCCGCCCTCGTTTCGAGAAACGCGCGGTTAGCTCAGTGGTAGAGCACCTCCCTGACACGGAGGGGGTCACTGGTTCGAACCCAGTATCGCGCACCATTCCTGTTTCGCACTGGAGTGAGCCTCATGCCTGACCGCCCCATTCGCGGCCGGGCGAAACATCCATCCGCATTTCTCCATTATTAAAGCCTCTCCTCCCGCTCCCGAGCGGAATTCCACCAGTTTCTCACGCGCCGAATTCGACGGCTGGCTCGCGCAGCGCCGGGCCGACGAAGGTCTCCCGCCCGTCCAGCCGCGCGGCGGGCGGCCGGTTTTCAAATCGTGGCTGCGTGATGTTTGGGAGCATCTGCGCGAGCTGCCGGAGGCGCGGGGGCTGGGGCTGTTTTGTGAAAGGGACGTGACCATGGTGGTGGCGGAGGTGGAGGAAAATGTGTTCATCGCCGACCGGGCGTGCGCGCTGAGCGTGTTCGAGATTCTGCCGCTCAACCGGCCGAAACGCGCGGACGTTTTGACCGCGCGGTTCCGCCAGCTTTCCGCCGATGCCAGCCGCCGCGCGGTGGCCATCGTGGCGGAGATTCACGCGCAGATTCCGCGCATCGAACAGGCCATCGCCGATCATCGGGACCGGCTGGCGGAGGTGGACATCCACGAGGAGCTGGCGCGGCTCGACGGGCAGTTGTCGGTGCGGCAGTTCATCGACCGGGCCTCGCGCATCATCCGCGACCTTTCACTGCGCGCGGCCAATCGGCGCATGGCTGAAGGCATCGCGCTGCATCGCTTTCACGAGACTTTTCCCGGCGCCCGGGCGCGCGAGCGGGAGCTGCTGCTCATCGCCGGGCCGACGAATTCCGGCAAGACCTACGCCGCTTTCCAAAAGCTCAAGGCGGCGAAGTCCGGCGTCTATCTCGCGCCGCTGCGGCTCATGGCCGCGGAGTTTTGGGACCGCATGCGCGCCGCCGGGGTGCCGTGCTCGCTCATCACCGGCGAGGAGCGTTTTCCCGACCCGGACGCGCGTCACATTTCCTCCACGATCGAAATGCTCGCCACCGACGCGGAGTACGACGTGGCCATCATCGACGAGGTGCAGATGATCGCCGACAAAGACCGCGGCTGGGCGTGGACGCAGGCCATCGTGGGCGTGAACGCGAAGCTGGTGATCTTCGTCGGCTCGCCCGACGCGGAGAATGTGCTGCGCGAAATCGCCGTGCGGCTCGGCGAGACCTTTTCCGTGCAGCGCACCGAGCGGCTCACGCCGCTCGCCGTGGCCGAGCACCCACTCGCGTCCGATCAGAAACCGGAGGACGGCTCGGCCTTTATCTCGTTCTCGCGGCGCGATGTCCTCGCGTGGAAACAGACGCTCGGTGCCTCCGACTGCGCGGCGGTCTATGGCGCGCTCGCGCCCGAGGTGCGGCGTGAGGAGGCGCGGCGCTTTGCCGCCGGCGAGGCCCGCCTCGTCTCCGCCACCGACGCCATCGGCATGGGCCTGAACCTCCCGGTGAAAACCATCGTCTTCACCACGCTCACGAAATGGGACGGCGAGAAAGAGATCACCCTCGCTGATTCTTCGATCCGCCAAATCGCTGGCCGCGCGGGCCGCTACGGTATGCACGAGACCGGCCTGGTGACCGCGCTGAACCGCCGCGACCTCGCCCACATCCGCGCCGCCATGAGCGCGCCCGAGGAGCCGCTCCCGACCATCGCGCCCATCGCGCCGCACATCAAAATGCTCGAGTTTCTCGCCCAGGAAACCGGGCGCAACGACCTGCCCTCGCTGCTCGACTGCTTCGCCGCGCTCCCCGGCGACACCGATCTTTTTTGCAAAGCCGACGTCTCCTCCATGCGCGACCTCGCCGCGCAAATCCGCGACTTCAGCCTGCCGCTCAGCACGCAATTCGCGCTCTGCGCCTGCCCCGTGGACACGCGCAGCGGCGACCACATGCGCACTTGGCGCCAGTGGGTCGCAGCCGTCGCCGAGGAAGTGCCCTCGCCGATGCCGCGCGGCCAGCGTTTCACCGCCGACGGCAGCACCGCCAATGCGACCGCCCTGCAAAACGCCGAAGGCCGCGTGCGCCTGCTCGCCGCCTACCGCTGGATGCACCACCGCATGCCCGAGCTTTTCCCCGACATCGATGAGGCGCTCGCCGTCTCTTCGGACACGAACCAGTTCATCTCCAACTCGCTCAAGAAAAAGAGCGTCCGCCGCTGCCGCCGCTGCGGCCACGGCCTCCCGGACCAGCACCAGCACCCCATCTGCGACCCGTGTTTCGCAATGCGGTATGAGCGGAACGACTGACGGCTCGCGGACTTGAGCGGTCGTCAAAGAGGCACGACCAGCCCCTCGGCTTGCGCGAGTTTCTTCTGGTCGCCGTCAAAAGTCAGAAACTCCGCCGCTCCCATATGGAGCGCCGTGGCGACGTGGAGAATATCAAATCCGCGGCATCCCTCAGTCCAGGTGCGCTGCGCCGAAAGGCGTTCCGCGACGCTCGCGACATCCGGCCAATCGACCGGCACCACCACGACCGCGCCACCGGCGATGTTAGCCTGCAATTTTGCCAGAGCCGCCTGCGCCGTGGCCCGGTCGAATCCTTTGCCCGCATCCTTGGTGTGCAGATAAGCCTGCCAGCGTGTCGATTGCCGGAACTCAAACAGCAGCGGCGAAGCGACGTGCAGCGGCTCCGGCATCCTGGCGAAATGCTTCGCGGCCCGCA
>JANXWQ010000505.1 GCA_025351065.1 Chthoniobacter sp.
GCGACGCTTGTGCCGCTGATCGTGAAAACGTGGTTGATAGACGACGAGGGCAAGACCACGCCGAGCCCGGAATACACGCTGAACGTCCTCGCGCCCGTGACCGAAGCCGGCACTGCGCCGAAGATTTTGAAGTCAGTCCCGGTGAAGCCCGACGCGACCTGGTTCCGCGCAAAACCCAACGATCCGATGCCGACACTGGAGGTCACACTCCCATAAGTGCGTTTTGGATCCCCGCTCCAGCCGGGGGTGTCCTCTTGCCGTCGGCGTCTTCGCGTGCAGGGCGGCTCGCTGCCATTCGACGGGCAGCTCGACGACATCCGCATCTACGGCCGCGCGCTGAGCACCGTGGAAATCAGCACGCTGGCCGATGGCGGCGCGGAAAAACAACTGCCACGGTAAATTTTCCGCACACCACGCTTTCACAAAATCCACCCCATGAAAACACGACTGCTGCTCGCATTCCTCCTCACACTCGGCTCGTTTGCCCGCGCGCAATCCGCCGGTTACTACCTGCCGCCGGGTGTCGCAAAAATCCGCGCCATGGTGATCGGCGGGACGCCGCTTCAAGGGGGCGCGCCGCAGTATTGGCGGGACTTTTGCGCGGCGCAACGGGTGGGGCTGGCGCAGGCGGTGAGCGACCTGCCCGCGGTGGTGGCGGCGAGCGGGCATCCGGAGATTGCGAACGTGCCATTCGTGACGATCGGCACATCGGCGGGTGCGAACCGGGCGACGGCCACGGCGCTCGCAAACCCGACGCGGGCCATTGCGGTGATCGGGCTGCACGGGGCGATGTTTGCGCTGGGGAATGACGGCTTCAACGCGAATCGAAGCGGTGAAAATGGCGACGTGCCGACGCTTGATTTTCGCGGCGGTTACGGCATCCCGATGATTCACAATTTCGACAACCGCGACGGCTTTGTGAATCCCGTCGCCCTGCAAGGCCTCGTGGAATGGGGGCGCGCGCACGGTGCGCCGTGGACGTTCTTCATCCATAACGACGGGAATCACGGGGACAACGAAACCGCGCTGAAGACCCTCATCCTGCCGTGGCTCACCGCCGTGCTCGACTTACGCGTGCCGGCGGCCGGCGCGGCGGCGGATGGAACGGTGAAGCTCCTCCCCATCGTCGAGGCGAATGGCTGGCTGGGCGACATCAAGACGAAGGCCATGGTGAGCCACGCGACTTACGCGGGCGACAAGACGAAGGCGGCTTGGTTTCCGAGTCAGTCGGTGGCGACGATTTGGAAAGGGTACCACTTCCCGCCGAGCTACACGATTCCCGCGCAACCGATCGTCGCGCCGAGCGGGATCGTCGCGGACCTGACCATCCTCGATCCGAAAAACAACGACACGGCGAGCGGCACGGGTTGGAAAATTTGCGCGAACTTAAAGGAGGGAGATCAAATGGGTTCGCTGGTGAAATTTTTTCTGCTCACCTCTCCGCCCGCGAGCGTGGCGGGGCAGGATTTCATCCGGCCCATCGTGCCGGGAAAAAATTTCAGAGCTTACACGGCGGACCCCATTTTCACTTTCCGCGTGACGGCGGATGCCACCGTCTTTGTGGCGCACAGCGACAACGCGGCGTCGCGTCCGGGATGGCTCTCCTCGTGGACGAAGACGGGCGAATTCCTCAGCATCACCGCGGGCAATCTCGACACCGGCACGCACTACACGCTTTTCAAAAAGGACTTCAGGGCGAACTCCATCGTGACCTGCGGGACGAACACGCCCGCGCCGCCGGGGCAGATGTATCTCACGATTGTGAAGCCGCAGAGCGGTGCGGTGCCGCAGAAGGCAGGCGCGGGCGCGGGCATTCCGCTCGCGACTGTGCCCGCCGCCGTCCCGCCGCGCACGCCCGCCGCCCCCGGCGCGAATGGCGGGCCGGGTGCGAACAGCGGCCCTCGCCCAAACGGCGCTCTCAATCCGCCTCGCGGGCAAAATCGGCCTGGTGGCCCCGGTGGCCCCGGTGGCCCCGGCGGGCCGGGCGGGCCGAACGCGGTGCCGGAAGGCACGATCATCGAGCGCGATCTCGTGTATGGCCACGAGGGCCGGAACGATTTGAAACTCGATCTCTATCTCCCGCCCGGCGATGCGCCGAAGCCGCTGCTCATCTGGATCCACGGCGGCGCGTGGAGCATGGGCAGCAAGAATGGGCCGAGCCCCGCGCAGCAGTTTGTCGCGAGCGGCTATGCGGTGGCGCACGTCGGATACCGCTTCAGCCAGGAAGCGCGCTGGCCTGCACAGATTCACGATTGCAAAGCGGCAGTGCGCTGGCTGCGCGCGAACGCGGCGAAGTATCACTACGACCCGCAGCGATTCGCCGTGTGGGGCAGCAGCGCGGGCGGGCATCTTGCGGCCGTGCTCGGCACGAGCGGCGGCGTGCCGGAACTCGAAGGCAAGGGCAATGACCTCAAGGAATCCAGCAGCGTGCAAGCGGTCGTGGATTGGTTCGGCCCGACGGATTTCCTCCAAATGGATAAGGCGGGCAGCCAGATGAAGCACGACCCGGCGAACTCGCCCGAGAGCCATCTCATCGGCGGGCCGATTCAGGAAAACCGCGAGGCGGCGGCGAAGGCGAACCCGATTACCTACATCGACAAAGGCGCGCTGCCGCCATTCCTCATCATGCATGGCGACCGCGATCCTATCGTGCCGTTCCACCAGAGCGAACTTCTCCGCGACGCACTCCAGGCCGCGAAAGCCGACGTGACCCTACGCCCCGTGCCCCGCGCGGGCCACGGCTTCGGCGGCGAGGACAACATCACACCCGTGCGCGAATTTCTCGCGCGTGTCTTCGCAGCGAAAGCAGCCCCGGCGTCTTCCAAATCCAAGCCGTGAACATGGCTCTCCGGTTCCTCCGCCTCCTCACCGCGCCGAGCGCATCCGAGCGCGACTGCCATGCCGGGTGCAGGAAGTGCGCGAAGCGGCGGACATGAGCATGTATGCGCAGTGGCTCAAGTGCGGAGTCTCGCGGGACATGATCATTCGCGTCGAAGGCGGTGAGCCCATTCCCACGCTGCACGTCGCGGCACGGCTGGCGCACGGCGTGGAGGTGAGTGGAGCCGACGGAAGATAGGAACTGAAGACAGGCAGAGGGGGAAAAGTGGGAGACGAGGAGACCCGAGGAGTGCAAGAGATGCGCGCTAAGAAGGAGAGTCCTGACGTGCTCTAACTTTGCCGCGCACCCCCATGAAAACGACCGCACATTTCCGCCCGCTGATACTCGTGCTGCTCGCGCTGCCCGCGTCGCTCTTTGCCCAGCGCGAGGTGCAGTTTCCGCCCGCCGAGGGCAAACCGCCGCCACCCACGAAAGCGCCGCCGAAAACGCAAACTGGCGGCGAGGAGACCGACGTGATTCCCGACCCCGGCCCGACGATGCGCAAGACGCAGGAGCGCACGCCGCCGCCGCCCACGACGCTCACCGTGATGTATAAGGTCGAGTATGGCGAGAAGCTGAAATACACGCACCCCGACGGCACGGTGCAGGTGTTCGACCAGTGGCAAAGTTTTCCCGGCGACGCGTCGAAGCTCATCATCGGCACGAACGAGCGCCTCG
>JANXWQ010000556.1 GCA_025351065.1 Chthoniobacter sp.
GCCTTTGTCGGAGACGACGCGCGAGCGTTTGATGATCGCGGACCAGTCGTAGCTCAGCCCCTCGATCTTGAAGCCAAACTCCGCCGCGCGATGCGCCATGGCGTGATACATCTCGGCGTTTTTGAGCAGCGCCTTGGTCGGGATGCAACCCCAGTTGTTGCACGTCCCGCCGCCGCGCTCTTTCTCCACGCACGCGACTTTTATGCCGAGCTGCGCCGCTTTGATTGCCGCGACATAGCCGGCGGGGCCGGCACCGATGACGATGAGATCGTAGTTAGCCATTGGGAAAAATTGAGAGTTGGAAGTTGAGAGCCGCAGTTTGGAAAAAGGCGGACGGAAGATGCGGGCGGCGCGCGGATGGCGTCAAAAGATTTCCGCGGGGATGGCTGTGGGGGAAGCCGTTGGCTTCCCCGGTGGGCGGTTTGCTTCGGGGGAAGCTGGCAGCTTCCCCTACAGCGGCACCGCGAGCGGGGCGACGTCCACGGACACCTTCAGCTCGTGCTCGCCGCCGCCGACGACCACGCCGCGGAGCGGGCTTACGTCGCTGAAATCGCGGCCCCACGCGACGGTGATGTGGCGGTCGCCGGGGAGCACGTTGTTGGTCGGGTCGGCGTCGATCCAGCCGTGGCCGGGGCACCACACGGCGAGCCAGGCGTGCGAGGCGTCGGCCCCGACAAGGCGTTTTTTTCCCGGCGGCGGGATGGTTTCCAAATAGCCGCTGACGTAGCGCGCGGGCAGGCCCAGCGAGCGCAGGCAGGCGATGCCCATGTGCGCGAAATCCTGGCAGACGCCGCGGCGGTTTTTGAAAACCTCGGCGAGCGGGGTGGCCGTGGTGGTGGCGCGTTTGTCGAATTTGAAGTCGCGGAAAATGCGCGTGGTGAGGTCGCGCAGGCCGTCGAGCAGCGGGCGGTCGGCGGGGAAGGACGCGGCGGCATAGTCGGCGTAGGCGGCGCTGTGGGCGATGTGGCGCGAGTCAAAGCAGAACTCGCCGGCGGTGGTCGCCTCGGTGAGGACAGGGCGCGCGCAGGCGTCGCGCACGGTCTGCCACGGGGGTGTCTGCGCGGGCTGCACGGGCGCGGTCACGCGGACGCGGCTGCGGGCGGTCACGACCAGCTCGGCGTGGGGTTTTTGGATGGAAAAAAAGTTGGTCGGCGTTTCGTAGAAATCGAGCCGGTGGGAGTGGACCGACGGCTCGGGCGTGATCTCCAGCGCGTACTCCAGCACCTCCTGGCGCGGCAGCGCGAGCGGACGCAGATGCGCGAGGTGGTGCGAAACCGAGACGTCGGATTCGTAGGTGTAGGCGGTGCGATGGGTGACGGCGTAGAGCATGGCTAGCTGAGGCGCGGCGCGACGTGGCTGAAATAGCTCGCGCTGAGCAGCGCGGAAAGCGTCTCGCAGCCGGCAATGACTTCAGCCAGCAGCGTGTCGAGCGGCTCGGCGTCGCCCTCGCGCGCGACATCCGCGAGCGCGGCGATGTCGGCGGCGGTGAGCAGCGCGACGGCCTGGTCGAAGGGCGCGGGATCGAGGCGCGCACCGCTGGCGTCGGGCAGTTTGTCGAAGTGGTGCTGGAGCATCCGGCATTGAAAGGCGAGGGAGCGCGGGTTGCTGTTTTCGGCGAGCAGCAGGTCGAGCGTGGCGGCCATTTCGGGCTGCGCGAGATGGCGGCGCCGGTAGGTCATGGTGCTGTCGGTGTACTCGAGCAGCGGCGGGAGCGCGGCGCTGCCGGTGGGGTCGGTGGCGAGAACGGCGCGCACGTTCGTCGCCACGTTGATCGCGCGTTCGAGGCGGCGGCCGATTTCGAGGAAACGCCACGCGTGGCCCCGCGTCATGTTTTCCATCTCCATGCCGCTGAAGGCCGCGAGCTGAAAGATGAGCCGGTGCAGCGCGGCGACAATCGCGCCGGGTGTCGCGCGCCGGATCGAAGCGGGAAACTCGGTCTGCATCTGGTTCAGGATGCGCCAGGTGTCGCCGCTCAGCCGGTCGCGCACGCTGGCGATGATGAAGCCGAGGCGCCCGAGAGTTTTGCGCACGCTGCCCGCTCCGTCGGCCGCAAAGACGGCGTGGCGCAGCGCCGTGGCCAACTCCGCGTGGGTCGCGTCCTCGGCGAAATCCTCCGGCAGTTTTTCCCGCCAGACGAGCCAGCGGATGAGCGCCGTGAGTTCCAAATCCGCGGCGGGCCCGCCCTCGCCCGCGAGCCGGCCGAGTGCGGTGCGCAGGAGGCGCGTGGTGTCCTCCAGCCGCTCGGCGTAGCGGCCGAGCCAGAAAAGATTTTCCACCACGCGGCTCGGCACCGCCGCGTGACCGCGGTCGAATTCCACCGCCGCCACGCTCACCTCGGCGGGCGGCGCGCTTTCCACCGGCCCGGCGGAAAGCACCCATGTGTCCTTGCTCCCGCCGCCGTGCTGCGACGAGACGATCGGCGAATCCGACGACGCCGAGACGCGCGTGAGCCCGCCCGGCAGCACCGCGTAACCGCGCGCCGTGGCGCACACGTAGCAGCGCAAAATGAGCGGGCGCGGATCGAGCCGCGCGCCGTCCCAGACCGGCGCGGTGGAAACGGCCACGCGCTCCTGGCCCACGTAGCCCTGCGGATTGGCGGCGATGCGGGCCGCCAGTTTTTCCAGCCCCTCCGCGTTCAGCGCATCGCCGAACGCGGGCTCCGCGTGGCCGACGAAACTGCGCTTCACCACGCGCGTGCCGAGACGGCGCAACGTCTCCGCGCGCTCCGCCTCCTGGCCGCACCACCACGTCGCCACATTCGGGATCATCAGCTCCTCGCCGAGGAGATGGTGCGCGAGTTTTGGCAGAAAAGCGAGGATCGCCGGCGACTCGACCGCGCCCGAGCCGAGCGCATTCGAGATGGCCACGCGGCCCGCGCGGGCTGCTTCCACCAGGCCCGCCACGCCGAGGAAGGAATCGCCGCGCAGCTCCAGCGGATCGCAGTAGGTGTCATCCACGCGCCGCACGATCACGTCCACCGGCTGGAGCCCGTCGAGCGTTTTCAAAAAGACGCGCCGGTCGCGCACCGTGAGATCGCTGCCCTCCACCAGCGGCACGCCGAACTGCCGCGCGATGTAGGCGTGCTCGAAATAGGTCTCGGTGAAAGGGCCGGGCGTGAGCAGCACCGTGCGCGGCGTGTCCGTCCACGGGGCCATCATCCGCATGCCGCTGGTGCGCGCGGCAAAGAAACCGGCGAGCCGCTGCACATTGCCCGCGCGGAATTCCTCCGGCAGCACGCGCGAGATGATGCTGCGGTTTTCCAGCGCGTAGCCGAGGCCGCTCGGGGCCTGCGTGCGGTCGGTGAGCACCCACCACTGGCCGTTGGGCGCGCGCGTGAGGTCGATGGCGTGGAGGGTGAGAAACATATTCCGCGGCACGCGCATGCCGTGGCACGGGCGGAGAAAGCCGGGGTTCGCATACAGCAGCGCGGGCGGCAGCACGCCTGCGCGCAGCAGATGCTGCGGGCCGTAGATGTCCGTCAGCACAAGGTTCAGCAGGTTCGTCCGCTGGATGAGCCCCGGCTCCAGCCGCGCCCACTCCTCCGCGCTGATGATCAGCGGCAGCGTGCCCAGCTCCCAGCTTCGCTCCGCGCTGCGCCCGTCGGCGTACACATTGTACGTCACGCCATGCTCGCGCAGCAGCGTCCGTACGCTCTCCTGCCGCTCGTCCAGCCCCTCCGCGCCCAGCCGCGCGATGCCCGCCGCCAGCGTCCGCCAGTGCGGGCGCACCGTCCCGTCGGCGGCCTGCATTTCATCGAAGACATTCGCTGCGGGCCGGTAGCCGCCGAGGATGCCGGGCAGCATCGCGGGGTCGGACATCGGGAGAGCGCTCATGGTGGCGCGCACGCTACTTGGCGGTTCGCGCGCAACGAAAGCGGAAACCGTCCGCGCTCCGTGATTGTCGCCACCTGCGCACCGGCTGCGCGAAATGAGGCTAAGGGGTGCCGTCGTTGCCGATGGAGTTTGATGGACACCCGGAAAGCGCTTCCTCGGCCAGGGCGATTTCATCGGGGGTGACGGGTTGTTGATGGACAATCGTGCAACCTTGGGAATCGAGGCGCTTGAAGAACTCCGGTGCGCTGCTGCGGCATAGGTCGCAGTCGATGCACGTTTCGTCCACGTAGTAGAGGCCGGGGACATTTTCCGGCGTTTTGAGCGTTGGTTCAGCCATAGGGCAGTGAAAGTGCCGTGGATGCGCTGTTGAGAGAAATTCATTAGTCCGATAGACTCATGCGCATGCCGAATGAATTTCTCGCCACTGCGCCGTGCGACATTTACGAAATGCACCTGCTGCAGCTCGTGGGCCGGCATGGCTCCTTCACCAAAGCCGCGCAAGCCGCGAACCTCACGCAAAGCGCGATCACGCGGCAGGTGCAGGGCGTCGAGTCGCGTCTCGGCCTGCCGCTTTTCGAGCGGACGACCCGCCGGGTGAAACCGACGGCGGCAGGCGCGTTTCTGCTCGGCCAGTGCCACCGCATTCTCGGCGATGTAGATGCGTGTCTGAGCCAGTTGCGCGAGCGTTTTACCGATGCGCCTAAGCAGGTGCGCGTGGGCGTAGCCCAGACGATCAGCCTCGCATATCTGCCGGGATTTTTCGTCGCGCATCAGCGGGAGCGCGATGCGGCGACGCTGGCGATTTCGCATCTGCCGAGTGCGGCAATTCTCGATGCGCTCGAAACCAATGAACTCGACATCGGCGTGCTTTGTGCGCCGAAACGAATCCCGGCGTCGCTGAAAGTGACGCACCGTTTCAACGACGCTTTCACGCTAATTGTGCCGCAGGGCTGGACGCCGCCGGAGACCAGCCTGCGGCGAAAGCAGCGGCAGTGGGGCGAATGGCTGAGCGCGCAGCCCTGGCTGTTGATTCACGAGCGGTCGAACACCGGCACCCGGCTCCACCGCTGGCTGGCGCGGCAGGGCTGGCATCCGGCGAAGCGGACGGAGATGGATAACTTCGACCTCATCATCAATCTCGTGGCGCTCGGCCTCGGGGTGAGTGTGGTGCCACAGCGGTCGCTCGCGCTATATGCCCGCAATCGCAAGGTGCAGCGGTTCTCGATTCCCGATCGCTTCGAGCGCGAGCTGGTCGTGCTGGCGCGACGGCTGCCCGCCCCGCCGGCCCATGTCACGCAGCTCGTGGAGCGGATTCTTTTCTAGCGAAGCCCTCCTCCGCTGGTTACGTCCCGCCGGCATGCACCGCTCCCTCCTCCTGCTCCTCGTTTGCGTCCTCACTGCCCGCGCCGCGGAGCGTCCGCCGAACATCGTCTTCGTCCTCGCCGACGACCTCGGCTACGGCGAAATCGGCTGCCAGGGACAGCAGCTCATCGCCACGCCGAACATCGACCGGCTGGCGCGCGAGGGGATGCGCTTCCCGCAGTTCTACGCGGGCAACACCGTTTGCGGTCCGTCGCGCTGCACGCTGATGACCGGGAAAAACAACGGTCACGCGCGCATCCGCGGCAATATCGGCGTCAACCTGCCGGGCGCGATTTTGCAGCCCGAGGACACCACCGTCGCCGAGCTGCTCCAGCGCGCGGGCTACGCCACGGCGTGCATTGGCAAGTGGGGCCTCGGCACTGCGGGCAGCACGGGCATGCCGACGAAAAAGGGCTTCGATTATTTCCTCGGCTACCTCGACCACGTCCACGCGCACAATCCCTACACCGAGTTTCTCTACCGTGGCGAAGAGCGCGTCTGGCTGAAAAACAAACAGTTCCGCGAAGGCAAGCCGAACGAGGACACCGGTGCCGGCGTGGCCGAGTGGCGCGGCGAATACGTGCCCGACCTGCTCGCCGACGAGGCGCTGCAATGGGTGGAGAAAAACCGCGAGCGCCCATTCTTTCTCTATTGGTCGCTCATCACCCCGCACGCCAACAACGAAGCCACCCGCCGCACCGGCAACGGCAGCGAAATCCCCGACCTCGGCGACTACCGCGACCGCGACTGGCCCGAGCCCGCCAAGGCCCACGCCGCCATCATCTCCCGCCTCGACGCCGACCTCGGCCGCCTGCTCGACCTGCTGAAAAAAACCGGCATCGAGGAGAACACCCTCGTCATCTTCACCTCCGACAACGGCCACCACAACGAAGCCGGCCACGACCCCGCCTTTTTCCACGAAGCCGGCCCGCTCCGCGGCTTCAAGCGCGCGATGTACGAAGGCGGCATCCGCATCCCCTTCATTGCCCGCTGGCCGGGCAAAGTGCGCGCCGGAGCCGTGCCCGCGCACGTCGGTTACTTCGGCGATTTCATCGCCACCGCCGCCGACCTCGCTCATGTGGAAGTGCCCGCAAACCTAGACAGCATCAGCTTCGCGCCCACCTTGCTGGGCCATGACTCGGAGCAAAAGAACCATGATTTCCTCTACTGGGAATTCCACGAAAAAGGGTTCAGCCAGGCCGCGCTCATGGACGACCACTGGAAAGCCGTCCGCAACCTCCGCCACGACGCCCCGCTCGAACTCTACGACCTGACCAGCGACCTCGGCGAAACCAAGAACGTCGCCGCCGAGCACCCCGACATCGTGGCGAAAATCGACGCCTACCTCCACAACGCCCGCACCGAAGCGCCCGACTACCCGATCAAAGACGCGCCGGCGAAACAGCTGTAGCCGTCCGAAGAGTCACTCATGATTTTCCTTTTCGTCTGGGGCAAAAGGCCGATTGAAATTCCCGTCGGATTCGTCGCGGATTTTTGCTTCGTCTGCCGGAAGATCGCCCCGTTTTGCGTCAACCGCGTCAGCATGGTGCCGCACTTTTGGTTCATCCCCGTGGGCAAAGGCCGCCTGCTCAGGCACACCAAAACCTGCCACTCGTGCTGGAGCACATCCGACTGCGAACGCTCCCGTTTTTTCCGAATCGATCGTCCTTTCGACAACGACCTCGAACGTCTCATTGCGACGACTTTCCCCACGATTCGAGAGGTTTATGCGGAACGCCTCGCGCTTGAGGAATGCGTTGCCGCGGACTCCGATGCGCTCGAACGGGAAGTCCGGCGAAAGCTGCTCATGGAGCCATTTCGCATGGCTGCGCCGCACTACGAGCACGGGGTTGGCGTACGCGGGTTGCATCTGCTCATCATCGCCTTAAAGCCGCTGCATCCGCGCGAGACGGAGATCCGCGAATGTCTCACGCATTTCCGCAAAAGCGGTGCGCGCATCGGCCGCCGCCTCCGCACCGCCGAGATCATGAAGCGCCTTTACGAAGACACCGTCGAACGCGCGCCGGGCAGCTACGATTACTAGCGGGGGGCTGGTTTCCACGTCTCTAACATAAGCAGCCGCATCCCTACTTTCCGCCGTCCCGGTTTTCCGCGGTGGTGCGCCAGCAAAACTTCGCGAGCAGAAAGTCGAGGGAGAACCGGCCCGGCCCGAAGATGAGCACGGGCAGGGTGGCGAGGAGAAAGGTGAGCGGTGTGGACGCCAGGAATTTGTCGGCATCGCTGAAGATGCTGAGCGCCGCTTCGCGGTCGGCGGTGAGGTAGGCGACAAAGAGGGTGATGGTCAGCGGCAGCGCCGCCGCGCGCGAGGCGAGGCCGGCCATGAGCAGCAGGCCGCCGACACATTCCACCGTGCCGACGAGATAGGCCTGGACCATCGGCAGCGGGATGCCGAGGTCTTGGAAAAAGCCGGTGATTTTTTCGATGTTCGCCAGCTTGCCTTTGCCGGTGCCAAAAAACTGCCAGCCCCAGTAGAGTCGGACGGCGAGGAGAAAGACGGACTGGAGGCTGGAGGCTCCGCGCACCAGCAGGGTGTAGCCGCGACGGGCGAAATGGATGATCGAGGGCATAGCTTATCGGAGCCGGGAGGGCGGAAGTTTATTCCGGCCACGCGCCCGCCTTTCGGCTCACGCGCTGAGGTATTCGATGACTTCGCGGCACTGCGGGTTGCCGAGCACGGCGTCGCAACAGGCGCTCTCGACAATTTCGCCCGCGCCGTTGCGCACGCAGACGCAGGCCAGCCAGTCGGTGACACGGCGGGCCTGGGCGACGTTGTGCGTGACGAGGACGATGGTGTGCCGCGCTTTCAGCCGCACGATGAGGTCTTCGATGGCCTGCGTGGATTTGGGATCGAGGGCGCTCGTCGGCTCGTCCATGAGAATGACCTGCGGCTGCACGGCGAGCGTGCGGGCGAGGCAGAGGCGCTGCTGCTGGCCGACGGAGAGGAGCGTGGCCGCGGTGCGCAGGCGGTCTTTCATCTCATCCCACAAGGCGGCTTCGCGCAGCGCGGATTCCACGAGCGCGGCGCGGTCGGAGCGGCTGAGCGGGCGCAGGCGCTGGGCGCCGAAGAGCACGTTGTCCTCGACGCTGGCGGGGAAGACGACGGGCTGCTGAAAGAGCATGCCGACTTTGGCGCGCAGGGCGTTCACGTCCGCGCCCGCGGCGTAAATGGACGTGCCATGCAGCGCGACATCGCCAGAGACGTGGAGGCCGGGGATCAAGTCGCTGAGCCGGTTCAGGCAGCGGAGCAGCGTGCTTTTGCCCGCGCCGGACGGGCCGATGAGGCCGAAGACCTGGCCGGCCCGGACGGCAAAACTCACGTCGCGCAGCAACGGCTTCGCGCCGGCGCGGACGTTGAGGCCGCGGACTTCGAGGACGGGTGCGGTGACGACGCCGGGTGGTGAGATGGAGCAGTCAGACATGGGCTTCTTCGTGAGCGCGCAGGCGGCTGGGCAGTGCGGCGAGGCTGAGGGAAAAGACGATGCCGAGGAGGACCAGCGCGGCCCCCCAGAGTTTGGCGCCGACGGCGGGATCGAAGGAATCCTGCGCGAGGATGAAGATGTGGTAAGGCAACGCCAGCACCGGGCTGTCTTTCACCCCGCGTGGAAGCGTGGCCCCGGCGAAAATGGTGGCGGTGAACATGATCGGCGCAGTCTCGCCCGCGGCGCGCGCGAGGGCGAGGAGCGCGCCGGTGAGCAGCCCGCCGCGGGCCTGAGGCAAAAGCACGGCCCAGACGATTTGCGACTCGCGCAGCCCGAGCGCGGCGGCGGCCTCCACGTATTTCGCAGGGATGGCGTGCAGGCGTTCGATGAGCGCGACCGCGACGGTGGGCAGCATGCCGAGCGCGAGCACGAGCCCGCCGGCGAGCCAGGACTTTCCCCAGCCGCACCCCTGCACGAAGACGATGAAACCGAAGATGCCCAGGACGATGGTGGGCACGCCGTTGAGCGTGTAAAGCGCGGTGCGCACGAGGCGGCGGGCGCGGACCCCGCGCAGCCAGACGCGCTCGACCAGCGCCACGGCGACGGCCAGCGGCAGGCACACGGCGAGCGCGGTGGCGAGCAGGATGAGCGTGCCGACGACGTTCCAGAAAATGCCGCCCGCCGCGCCGACGAGGCGGATTTGCTCGGTGAGAAAAGTCCACGTCACCGCGGGTGCGCCGCGCTGTGCGATGACGGCGACGAGCCCGGCCAAAATGCCGATGGCCACGCAGGCCGCCAGCGCGGCGAGACCGGCCAGCGCGAGGTCGAGCGCCTTACGCATCCGCTTTCCTCCCGAAGATGGTGCCGAGCACGGTGACGCCGCCGGTGATCGCGAGGAGGACCAGCGCCAGTCCGGTGATCGCGGCCCAGTGGCGCGGGTCGCCGTAGGCGATGTTCGTCTCGGAGCTGCCGAGCTTGCTGGTGATGGTCTGGCCGGCCTCGAGCAGCGCGCGCGGCGCGAGCCAGTTGGCGGGCGCGAAATTGTCGCGCCGCCCGACGACGAGAAAGACGGCGATGGTCTCGCCGAGGGCGCGGCCAAAGGCGAGCAGCAGCGCCGCGCCCAAGCCGCGCGCGGCCTGCGGCAGGGCGATGGTGAGGATGGTCTCGGCGCGCGTGAGGCCGAGGCTGCGCGCGGCGCGGCGCTGGGCGGCGGGCACGGTGCGGAGGGCGTCGTCGCTGAAGGTGACGATGGTCGGGAGGACCATTACGGCGAGCAGCACGCCGGCGGTGAGCAGGGTGTCGCCGCTCAGCGGATCGAAGCGCGCGAAGAGCGTGTAAATCCAGTCGCGCAGCAGCAGAATGCCGAGCAGGCCATAGACGACGGACGGCACGCCCGCGAGCAGCTCGATGAGCACTTTCACCGCGATCCGCGGACGGCGAGGGAGATACTCGGCGGTGAAAATGGCCGCTCCAAATCCGACCGGCGCGGCCAGCGCGAGAGCGATCACAGAGACGGCGAGCGAGCCGTAGATCATCGGCCGCGCACCGAAGTCGTGCTGGCGGAAAAACCACTTCGCGCCCGTGAGATAGGCCGTGCCCTCCGCCCGCCAGACCGGCCCGCTTTGCCAGGCGAAAATGGCGATCAGCAACCCAAAGGTCGCCAGCGTAAGCAGACTGAAAAACCAACTGACGGCGCGCGTCATTCGGCGAGGCGGGCGCTACTTCACCAGATCTTTCAGGCGCAGGTAGCCGTGCTTTTTCACCAGCTCCTGACCGCGCTCGCCGAGCAGGAAATCGACGAGCGTTTTCGCCGTGCCGACGGGCTCGCCATTCGTCAGCACGAAGAGCGGGCGGCTGAGCGGATATTTGTGGCTGGCGATGTTCGCCTCGGTCGGCTCGACCACGCTGGCGTCGTCGAGTTTGAGCGCGAGGGCGAAGACCTTTTTCCCGTCCGCCCACGAGGACGAAAGCTGCGAAAGCGCGCCGCGGGTCGAGCCCACTTTGGTGCGCGTTTCCTCGTTGCCGCCGACTTCGGGGAAGCTGACCTGCGGCGCGGCTTTCGGGCTGCCGTAGAGCCAGTGGGCAAAGACTTCCCACGTCCCGCGGCCCGGCTCCTTGTTGAAAAAGGCGATGCGCTGGTCCTTGCCGCCCACGTCCTTCCAGTTGGTGATCTTACTTTCGTAAATGTCGCGCGCCTGCTGCTTCGTTAGCGCGTGGACGCCGCCGTCCCACACGTCTTTCGAGACGATCAGCGCCACGGCGTCTTCGCCGATGTGGATTTCGTGGAACTTCACCGCCGGATATTTCGCGCGGTCATCGTCGCTCACCGGCTTCGAGGCCATGCCGACCTGCACGAGCCCGTCGCCAAGCATGGAAATGCCGCCCGCGCTGCCGCCCTGCGTGTCCACCTGAATGTCGAGTTTCTGCTCGGCGCGCAGGATTTCCGCGGCCTCGGCCACGGGCAGGTTCACGGTCGTCGAG